>JBDUEM010000020.1:0-46597 GCA_040002435.1 Bryobacteraceae bacterium | reverse complement strand
GAAAATAAAGGGCATCCCGGCTTCAAACATGCCCAACTGCGAAAGTTGGGCTAAGGCCATGGCAGCGGTGCGCAGACGCAGCGGGGAGAGGCCGGAAGAAGTGCCCTTCGGCCAGAAAATCCAGAGCGAGCCCTTCCCCAGGTATTGGACTATCACATAGACATCGCGGTCGAAGTCGGCCGCATGGCGTACAAACCAGAACAGCGGGTTGCAGTTTCGCGTGGGCTTCTCTTCGATTCTGAGAGTGGGGATGAGCGACAAAAGCCGGTCGGCAAAGTCCTCTGGCGCGTCGAGCAACGCGATTACCGAAGTAGTCTTCAGTCCCAGCTTTTGCGCCAACGGCGAACCCGCATAAGCCGCCAGGACGGATGTTGGAACCACCGGCTGGGCAACGGTGGTGACTGCCTGTTGCAGTGCCGGACCGATAGCGGTCCAATCAACGTAGATGGCATCCGGAAGGCTTTCTCGCGCGCGGGCCACCTTCTCAAGCGCTCCGCCCGCAAAAATCAAAGGGATAGCCCGGGTGCCTTTGTTCATCCGGATGGCCAGCGCCACATCCCTGCCTTGCGAGGGCAGGCGGTCGAGACTGATCACGATGGCGACGGGCGGTTCCGCCGTTAGAGTCTTCAGAAAAGCCAGCCCATCCGGCAGCAGGACCTCAGCCCGAAATCCCGCCGCCGTGAAAAGCGCGAGCTTCTCTTCGGCCTCGCCCCGGTTCCAATGGATCAGGACGACATTCCCGCTACTACCGGCGCGAGCCACCCATCACGATCCGCAGAATGTACCAGAAAAGCAGCGCCACGGAAGCAAACAATGAGAGCGACGCAGCAACATACTGGCTCGTGTTGTAACGAAACATCACATTCGAAGTGTTGTAAAGAATGGAACCCGCGGCTACCAGAACCATCACGGCTGAGAAAATCAAGCCGAGCGTGAATCCAAAGATTACCGAGGCCGCAATGACGCCAAATGCGACAAAGACCGTCACGGTAAGAATGCTGCCCAGGAACGAAAAATCCTTCTTGGTGGTGAACGCGATGTAGGTTAAAGCCGTGAACAGCAGCAGTGTCAGCAAGCCCGCGGTTGGAATGACGTCAGGACCGGAATAGTTGGCCGCCATGAATAGGAGAGGTACGAAAATCAACGCCTCTGCCACAACATAGAGTCCCAGCCCGGCATATTGAACGCCGAGGGATGTGCCCGATTGGGCCCAGGAGTTCGCCAGGTAGGAGATTCCCATGAATGCCCCCAGCACGATCAACCACGAGTAACGACTTGTGGCCAGCAAACCCATCATCGATTCTGGCAGCGAGGTTTGAAACAGGGCCGCTTCCAGCAAAACAAAGGCCAGGATTGCTCCGGCTAAGTGACCGTATGTCTGGCGGATGAAGGTAACACGTGCGTCTGGGGCCGCGTTCGCGACCGCGATACTACCGGGATAGTAACTGTCCATGATTGTCAGAACCTCCAATTACTCTACACCTCCATTTTAAGCGACGTTTCTGCAATTCACCCACAGCACCCTCGCGGGCAAGCAGGGTTGGTAGGATACATTGGTTGTTTGCATGGAGATTCTAAATCCACAAACGGCCGAGGAACTGGCCGTGTTGCTTGCCGAATCCGCGTCTGCCGGACAATCAATACGCGTTGGCGGCCAATTCACCAAAGACCGAATGGCCGGCCCCATCGCACCGGCCGACGTTACCATCTCGACCAGGGCGCTGAATGCGGTGTTGCAGTATGAGCCTCGAGATCTGACCATCAGCGTGCAGGCCGGCGTGTCGTTTGCGGGACTTTCCCTGCTGCTGGCGGAAAACAACCAGATGATCCCACTTGACCCGCCATTCTTCGACGGGGCTAGCGTCGGAGGAGTAGTGGCCGCGAATTCAAGCGGTCCTCGCCGGCGTCTCTATGGAACCGCCCGTGATCTCGTCATCGGAATGGAGTTTGCCACGCTCGAGGGCAAACTGGTGAAGAGCGGCGGAATGGTGGTGAAGAACGTGGCGGGCCTCGACATGGGCAAGCTGATGATCGGTTCTTTCGGGACTCTGGCCGCTATCACGACCGTAAATTTCAAGCTCACGCCCATACCGGAAGAAACTGCCGCGTTTGTGCTGCCATGCCGTTCCCTGGACGACGCCATCGAAAAGCGCGACGAGATTCTGAAGGGTGTTCTACAACCGGCTTCGCTGGACCTGCTGAACCCCAAGGCAGCGGATATCATGGGGCTGAGCGGTTGGTGTTTGATTGTCCAGGTATGCGGCAACTCGAACGTCATTTCGCGCTACCGGAAAGAGCTGTTCAATCCGGCTTCACTTCCCGGCGAGTCGTTACTGGAATTGCGCGAATTTACGGCCAAGTTTCTCGAAGTACTGCCCGAGGGAACCGTGGTCCGCATCTCCTCTACGCTGGCTGAGTTAAAGCCAATTATGAAAAATCTGGACGTGCCGCTTATTTCCCGGGCCGGCTCTGGTGTTACTTACGCTTATTTTACGAGTTCCGAAGAAGCGGTTCTGCCGGGGAAGGGAGTCATTGAGTTTGCGCCGGAATCGAAGAAAGCCGGGCTCAACCTTTGGCCTGAACCCGGTAGCGACTTCCCTATGATGACAAAGATCAAGCATATGTTCGATCCGCAAAACCTGCTGAACGCCGGGAGACTTTATGGCCGGATCTGACAGCGTTCATTATCACGATGCTCCCAAGCAGTCCGATCTGGACCGCTGCGTTCATTGCGGACTCTGTCTGAATGCCTGCCCCACCTATCGCGAATTAGGTGTGGAGATGGATTCGCCACGAGGCCGCATCTATCAGATGGTGCAAGTGGCGACCGGCGCGGCGGAGATTGGCGATTCATACAAAGAACACATCGATTTATGTCTGGCTTGCCGGGCATGTGAAACGGCTTGCCCTTCCGGAGTCCAGTACGGGCGACTGGTGGAGGCAGCGCGCGCCGAGATTGAACAGAAGTCGCCACCTCCGCCGCTGACCCGGTTTTTGCGCCGTGTAGCGTTTGAATATCTGCTGCCGTCGAAAATGAATCTTCGGTTGATGGGTTTCGCGCTGAACTTTTATCGGGTCTCGAAGCTTCAGGCGCTGGTGCGGGCGAGTGGAATCCTGACCTTGATGGGCAACCTCGGGAAAGCGGAAGCGATTGCTCCGGTGCCGGAACGCCCGTCGTTCTTCCGGTCGTATGGCAAGGTGATGCCGGCTATCGGCGAGAAGAAACACCGCGTCGCGTTTCTTGGCGGTTGTATGGCGAATGTTTTCTTCGCGCGTCTGAATGATGCGACCGTGCGAGTGCTGCAGAAAAACGGCTGTGAAGTTTCGATTCCGAACGATCAGACGTGCTGCGGCGCCCTGCACGTGCACGCCGGACTGCGGGAACCCGCAAGAAAGCTGGCCCGCCAGAACATCGACGCCCTGCTCGGCGGCAATTACGATGCGATTATTACCAATGCCGCCGGCTGCGGATCCACGCTGAAGGAATACGATGAGCTGCTGGAAGAAGATCCGGCATATGCCCAAAAGGCCATCCAGTTCAAGAAGCTGATGAAGGACGTAACCGAGTTTTTAACGTCGATTGATTTGAATACCGAGATGGGGAAGGTGAACGGATTAGTCACCTACCAGGATTCATGCCATCTGGCACACGGTCAGAAGATCCGCTCCTCACCCAGAACGTTGCTGCGCGCGGTGCCGGGCCTGGTTTTCCGCGAAATGCCAATGTCTGACCTGTGCTGTGGCAGCGCCGGAATCTATAACATCGTGCAACACGATATGTCGATGGCGATTCTGGAAACAAAGATGGGTCACGTGAACACCGTGAACCCCGATATCATCGTAACGGCGAATCCCGGTTGCATACTGCAATTGCGCGCCGGGGCGAAGCTTCACGGCCGGGGCCAGCGAGTGGCGCATGTCGTCGAGATTCTAGACGAAGCTTATCAAAATCATCGCTGAGACTGCACGATCGCCTTCAGAGTCCTCGTGTCTTCCACCAGCTTTCTTTGGGCTGCAGGAGTGATTAACGGTTCGAGTAACCTGGCAAACCAGTGCTTGTAGGTGGTTAGGGAACTGTAAGCCAGACGGGTCTTGTCGCCTTCCGGGTAGAGGTCATAACGGATCTCGTCAGTGAATGACCCGGCATCGATATGCGCGGCGAGCAAGCGGTTCGGCTCCAGCTTCGTGATCTCCACCGTCATCACCGTGGCTTCCGAACCCATCACAATCACATCGCGGGACTTGGTTCCGACGCCAACGGCGCCGGGCGTAAGCTGGGTCATCTCCCGCATCCCTGTGATCCATTGTTTCAACTTTGAGGGTTCCAGCAGCCAGGGGAATACGTCCGACGGCGGCCTGTCGATCTCGACAACGATCTCATTCCTGCCGGCGCCGGCACGCATTCCGGCAAACCAAAGAATGGCCGCAAACAACAGAACAACTGCCGCGAAAGCCAGGACAATGCGTTTGGCCCACCCCAACCGGCGCGCCTCCTCAGGCTTCGAAGTGTAACACGCGAGTGGGCCGGGGCCTTACTTCTTCAGTGTGCGCACAAATGCAACGACATCATCGACCGATTTGCCCGTCACGCTGGCAATCGGCTTCATCTTGCCCTGGCCGGTCTTAATGATCTTCTCCATCGCTTCGTTGGAAAGCCCTTGAGCTTCTGCGGAGCCCAGATCCTTCATCTCCACCTTCATCATCTTGGCGATCGCCGGGTTGGCGACACCTGTTGCTCCATGACATGACTTACAGGACTTGTCGAAGACGGCTTTTCCGGCGGTGGCATCCCCGGCAGCGAATATCGGAAGCGCGAATACTCCCGCGCAGATGAATACAGCGATTGTGGTGAATTTCATATGTTCTCCTTAATTGAGTTGCGTTATACGTTCCGCCACGCCGAGGGTCTTTAGCACTTCGGGCGCAGCTTCTTCGACAGCCACCGCCTGGTGGCAGACAGTACAGTCCTGGGTGATCGACGCGCCATCCGGCGCCGAATGCGCCTGGTCGTGACAGCGGAAGCATCCGGGGAAATCCGTGTGGCCCAGGTTGTTGGGGTAGGTACCCCATGTCACTTTCAGATCCGGAAAAACGTTGCGGTTATAAATGTCAGAGATCGCCTTGCCGGCGCGAGCGATATCGGAAGAGCGTTTGGCATAGACTTCCGCATAAGTGTTCCGGTA
Source organism: Bryobacteraceae bacterium (assembly GCA_040002435.1). GTDB lineage: Bacteria > Acidobacteriota > Terriglobia > Bryobacterales > Bryobacteraceae > JANXXV01. The sequence goes on along the minus strand of JBDUEM010000020.1, from coordinate 41,414 downwards.
ATAGGCGTCGACGGCCACCGGTATCTTGGCAGTGGCCTCCTCCGTGGTGCTGTAATCCATCTTCAGAACTTCGACGCTCTTTTTCTTGATGAACGGCAACGTGGCGGGTATCAGCCCCCGCGCCATCGCTTCGTCCACTGCCCTCTCCGGAAGTTCAAAGGCGTGCGTCGGTCGGTTGTGGCAATCCACGCACTGCATGGTGAACGTGGGCAGTCCCTTGACGGTATCGGGCTTCGCATCAGCGGCGGTGTATGCTACCGTTTTTCCCGTTGCGCTATTCCTGTATTCCACCCACGGAATCGTCTGCCGCTTCGCGTCGGAGGCTGCATAGCGGATCTGTATTCCGGTGCCGATATGAGCCCCGTGAATGCCACCCAGTTTGCCGCCTCCCACCATCATGCTGAGCACAGTTTGGGCGGCGGTATTTTTCTCGTCGTCCTTGAAGCTCGATATCAAACGAACTTTGACCGGAGTGGTTCTGCCGGGCCAGTGGCACTCTTCGCAGGTCTCCGAAGCCGGGACCAGGCGGTTGCTTTCCATGGCGGAGGCAATGGGGCGGGGATAGTTGTTGAATACGACTCCCATTAGCTGCCGGGTACCCGCCATCTTGCTGGCAATCCAACCAGAAGCTCCGGGCGCAACATGGCACTGCGTACAAGTGACTCGCGAGTGGACGGTATTCTTATGGGCGGTGAACTCCGGCTTCATGACGTGACAGGACTGTCCGCAAAACTGCACTGTTTCCATGTGCGCGACGGCGCGGTATGTGACCTGCGTGCCGATCAGCAAATTGAGGAATGTCGTGACTCCGAAGAAGATCGCGAGACGGCGCGTGGTTGTCTTGCGATCGGGCGCGGCTTGGAGTCCAGCGGCGATCTGCTTCTTAGCCAGGAAGAAGCCGAGCGGCATCAATGCCAGTCCGATAAAAAATACCACGGGAATATAGATGAAGATCAGCAGCCCGATGTAGGGATTCCCCGTCTTGCCGTGCATTTGAGACGGTAAGACGAATAGCCAGGAAAATACCGCCGTCGTCACCAGGGCTGCCCCCAGCAGACTGATCCAGTGGCTTGTCAGCAGGGCTATTACGGGACGTGGGGCGGTTGGCTTCATAGGCAGCTATTTCTCCGCGCCGGCATTCAGGTATGCGATCAGATCGGGCATTTCCTCTCCCTCAAACTGCCGCCATCGCAGCCCTTTCGATTGCATTTTCTCGAGCATCGCCGGACCATGACGCCACAGCGTGGAGACCATCGAAACGGCGCTGACGGAACCCTTCTTCCCGGCGAGTGAGGGAGCGCCGGAGGTGGGATCGTTGTGGCAGGCGGCGCAATTCTTGGCGCTAAAGACCTTCTTGCCGCGGCCGGCATTTCCGTTTGTGCCAAGAAGCTGCTGGTTCCAGAGGTAGATGACGATGGCACGCATCTCACCGGGTCCCAGGCTGATGGGCGCCTTTGCCATCTTCGGGGCGTGACTCCACATGGAAGCCGCGATTCCGGTGAGCGTTTTCCCAATCAATCGAACCTTCAAGTCCATGGAGCCCGTGTGACACGCCACACATCCCTTCGATGCGAATAACGCCTTGCCGTCCAAGCTGGAGGCGGTGTCAAAACGCGCCGGCAGCGAGCGGGTTTCCGGCTGATTGCGCAGATAGACCAGGATGTCCGTCAGATTCTGCCCGCTCAGTTCCGGCCAGGCAATCTTACGCGCGGCATAGGCTTCGCGCATCTTCCCTCCATGGGTCCACATGGCATCCGCCAGCGCGACCGGATCTCCCCAGGATTTCCAGGTGACGACCGGCGGCGCCCCGTTGCCGTTTGACGTTGTGATGCCGTGACAGTCCGCACAGTGCTTCGCCGTGAATAATTGTTTGCCCCGGGCGGCGTCTCCCGGATTCTCAAAGAACCGCACCGAATAAAAATAAGCGAACAGATCGGCTGCGGCCTGTTCGTCGATGTCGGGCGGGCGAATGGCTTTCTCGCGGATAGCCGTCCACATGACCGGCGCGTGGTTCCAGATGGCTGCGGTGAGCCCGGCCGGCGTGAAGCCGCGGTCGAGGCGCCTACTCAAATCCGGGCCGGTGTCGCCGCCCTTTCCTCCGATACGGTGGCATTGAATGCAGGATTCAGTTTCGAATAGCCGTTCGCCGCGTTGCGAATCGGCGGGTTCGACTGCGTTTGCCAGAACGGCGTTCAGAGCGACAAGTGAAATTAATTGGATGATCTTCATGGCGGCTACCTCGAAAATCTCAGCCCGGTTGTAAGGATGTGCGTACGGAATCCTTCATAGGCGTAGAACGATTCACTATAGCCGTAATACCGCCACTGAGAAACCCACATCAGTTTCTTGGTTACCGGCGCGTAAAGACCGATCAGGGGCTGAAAGTAGTTGGTTGGCCTGCTCCCCGCCGAGATAGCGAAGGATCCTCCAGCCGTGAGTTTCGCCGTTTGTCCGCGATAAGACGGAAGCGGTACATTGAGCAGCGCGGTCAGCAGATGAGCATTATCCCGGTAGAGGGATTGCTCGGGGGTCAGTGTCTGCGGAATCAAGTAGAAGATGTCCGACCTCATCGTCGAACGCGTGTAGTCGCCATCGATGGAGAACTTCAGCGCCTTCGGCGTCCAGTGCAGCGAGAGGGAACTCTGGCGGGCGAGGTAATCGTATTGCGTGCCTGCCGCCGGATTCTGGTTGGTGAGCAGACTGAAGTCCGCCGCCAGCAGCAGCGTCGAGAGCATCTGGTATTGACCTCGGGCGTGCATTCGCGTGTAGTTATTGAGACTGGTGCGGAAATAGGACGAGCCGCCCGAGGATCCCTCGAATTCTCCGCTCATGGAGATTTTTGACCCGGGCCGGAAGGAGATGCCCGCGATCCCGACGTGACGCTCCAACTTGCCGGAATCAATCGCGTTGAGTCCTGTCAGAGGCAGCACAAAGCTACCGGCGTCTCCCCAGACGTAGCGATAGCCGCCGCGGACAGTAAGTTTCGTTGTCACGTCCACCAGCACATCGATTTCCTGCTGGGAGTAATTCGTCACCAGCCGAGCGGTCTGAACTGGAAAGGCGGTTGACGACGCCGTATGAAGCCGGTCGGTCAGCCACGATTCGAGAATGCGAACGCGCCGGAACGGCCGGATCTCGACACCAACGTTCCCCGAGGTGCGCGGCAGCTTAGCGGTGGCCGAAAGCAGGTATTGCTGGCTCGTATAGAAAAGCAGGTTCCCGAGATCCACGAAATTACCCGTGTTCGCCTGTTGATAGTTGACGTCCGTTTGCGGCTGGCTATAAAGCAATTGTCCGGAGACGTCCATCCAGGAAACGGGGTTCGCCGTGACCATGGCCTTGCTGTAAACGCTGGTGCCCCTGACGCCGTAGGATTGCAGAAGATTCTTCAGCAGCAGCGTCTGACCGAGAAATGGAGTGTTACGATTGCCGGTATTTACGTTTCCTGAACTGTAGAGTTGCTGATCGTCCTTGAATCGCGTGCCGCCCTGTTCCAGATTGAAATGCACCCGCCGGTATTCGAAACGGACGCCTCCGCGGAAGTCTTCCATGGAATCTCTAACGTGGTCCGGCACCGCATACTCATTTCCGCTGGTGACAAACGTGGTAACACCGTTGCCGCTTCCGGAGCTTCTGCCGTAAGAAAGATACGGAACAATCGTTCTGGAAGGGAAAATGTCCAGGTCAAAACTGCTGAAGCGCCGCTGGGTATCGAAGGAACGCTGGTTCAACAGGCTGCCGCGGGTGAGCAGAGGGTTGGCAAAAGATGGCATCGCGTTGAAGTAGGCGATGTCGCGGTAGTCCGCATTGAAGTCGTAAAGCCGCTGTTTCCGCGCGTTCACATGGAGGGTGGTATACGGGTCGTCCCCCCAGCTATAGGCACGGGTATCAATACGGTCGAAGAATCTTTTCTTCGGATCGACGATGCTGAACTCCGCGCCCAGCAGCTTAAGCCCGGACCCCAGATTGACGATGCTGCGATAAGTGTTGAAACTGCCCGCCGGATCGGAGACCCAACGATAGCCCACGTCAACCGATCCGTTCACCATCGATTCGGGCGCAGAAGCGGGTTTCTCCGCCACCGGTTCTTCGGCGGGCAAGAGAGATAGGAAGAGCGCGAACAGGAATAGGATTTTCATCGCAGGAGGTTCCTGTCCACATGGCTTCCGTGGATCTTCTGATGGCACGTGGTGCAGTTACGGTAGCGCGGCGACCGCAAGTCGTGAAACGCCGGTGGGACGACTCCGAGAGCCGCTGTCTGTGAGGGCAGATTGGAATGGCACTCGAGACAGACGAAGCGGACCTCCTGCCTGACGAGCATGCGCGGATTCGAAGACCCGTGAGGTTCATGGCAGCGATTGCAGCCTTCAAAGCGCACCGCGGCGTGCTCGAACGTGAACGGCCCACGTTTATCCCCGTGGCAGCGGAAGCACCCCGGCTCGTTCGCAGCAAACGTCTGCGTCATGGATGGCCGGAAGCTCCCATGCGGGTTGTGGCAATCTACACAGGACATGGCCCCCTCGGGCACGCGGTGTTTGTAGGGACGTTGAAACTGTGCCCACGCGCTTACATGGCAGGATGCACATTGCTCATTGATGGCCGCCGGTTTCCTTGCCACCAGCCCGAGCGGGCCATTGGCGTGGATCTGGTGGCAACTGGTGCAGGAGACCTGATTCTTGGCGTGGCTGCTCTGGATTCGCCCGGAGTGCGCTGGCTGGTTCAAGTGGCACTGCAAGCACGTCCTGCCGGCCGCGGCTGGAGACAATTTCGCCGGATTTCGGATATCCGCCGCCGATGCGGATTCGGCATGCTTGCTTCCGGGACCATGGCATGCCTCGCACGTCTTCCCGTCCCAGCCGTGTTTCTTATCACTGTTGACGGCTTGATGCGGACTCTTCAAGATGGCGTTAAAAGTATCTTCATGACACGTTTGACAGACTTCTGAACCGACGTAAGTTGCCGGCGCGTCCTGGCCCATTGCCAGACGCGCCAGCAACACGGCCGCCAGCAGCGCAAACGCCCTCATGCCAACCTCAGTACTGCGCATGCATCTTGGATACCGAGAACTCCCCGTTCGGACCGTGGCACGTCTGGCAACTCTCGCCGATGGAGGTGGTGTTGGCCAGAGTGTGCGACGCAGCCGATACCGTGACATGGCAGCCGGTGCAGGCTGAGGAAATTGGTGTAATCGGGTTGATCAGCCCTTGCGGGTCGGTTACTTTGTTTACCGCCGCCGTCAGAATCTGTTCAGAGCCATTCACATGGCACATGGCACAGTTTCTGGTATCGGCTACGCGGCCCTGGGCGCTCATTGCCGGATAGCGAACCTCGGTGAAGTCATTGTGACTGCCACCGAATCCGACTACCGTGAAGTCTTTGCCCGCCGCCTTCAATCCTTCGCCTGTATGAATCCGGTGAACGAGCAGATTGAAGTTGACGCCCTGCGGCGGCAGGAGTCTATCGGCCGCAACAACCGCACCCGGACGCCGTCCCGCATCTGTCTGAGAAGGATTGTGACAAAGGACGCACATCTCCACCTGGTTGCGGTTTTCGCCGTGCACGGAGAGAAACGTATGGCACCCGTTGCAACTCTTCGTGGCCACGATGGTCCGCCGTGCTTTCACGGGAGAACTATCCACGGAGAAATTGATCACTTTATTGATCGCTCCGTACTGCACCGCTTGTTCCTTCGTGGTTCCCGGCAGCAGGGTTTCGCTGCGGCGGGCCTCGACGCCAATCGAGAAAGATCCCTTCGCATCGGCGGGAACGCCATGTTTGAAGGTGTAAGCGCACACGCCACCTTGGCCGCAAGTCGCCGTTCTCGCATCTTCCGATACGTAGCCGGGCGTGGTCACATCGGATCCGAAATTTGTGTAGCCATAATCGGTGTCCGGACCCGCCATTACCAGGTTCAACGTTCCAAGCGAGGCGAGGGGAATGGACGCGCCGCTCTTATCCTTCACGGTAAACGTAACGGACGGCTTCTTTCCCGCTGCTCCGTCGTCCACCTTTGTGAGCTCGACTATCAGCCCGGTTAGCATCGACGATTCCGTGGGGACTATGTGCGCGCCCTTGATCGAGGCGTCAAACTCCAGTTCTCCCTGCGGAGTGTGGCAGGTGGCGCACTGATTGTCGCTAACCTGCGGCCCCGCCACATGTTTTTCGCCGGAAGCAAAGTTCACATCGTCGTGGCAGGATCCGCAAGTCGCCCGTGTTGGCTTCAGCAGATAGTTGGCAGCCTGGGTTGCGCCCGACTTCTGATCGTGGCAGGATTCGCAGCGCCGCGGATCGGACGGATATGCCACGGTGGAATAGTCTGCAACCGAACCTGCGTTGCCGATGATCTGATACGGCTTTCCAGCTATTACGCTGGGCAACTCTTCGCCCATATGGATCTTGTGGGCCATCACTTTCAAGTCAACGGTGTTGCCGGTATCCGCGTCGCTTGTTTGCGGCGTGTGACACAGAACACACATCTCGATGCCCCGTCTCGATCCCCCATGGAAGGCTAGCTCGTCATGACAGTTATTGCAGGTGGCCGTGCGAATCACATCGCGGACTTTGGTAACAGGGGATCCGTCCGGTACGAAATTGAACGTCGTGCTGGCGTAGTTCGTCGGCAGCTCGAACTCGGTCAGGTTTCGGTTGCCGTAGACGCCAATAGTATGCGTCGCCGTACGGTCGAAGCCCGCCGGGGCCTTTGTATTGAACCTATATGTATACTGACCATCAGAAATCGTTGTGAAGGTTCCGTTCGCGTCTGCCCCTGCCTGTTGTGTGCTCGCGATCGCCGCGCCACTGGCCGTCCGGGTGGTGTAGGAGGTGTACTGATCCTGCGTCTTTGGTATGGTCGCGGCCACAAAACTCAACGACACCGCACCCGGAGTCGTGACGCCCAATCGGTCAAGCGGCAGCCCCTTGGGATCGGTAACCAAAACGGTTGCCGTAATGGTACCGTCGGCTGCGATATCGGCTGCGGTAATCTTAATCACAAGACCCGGGCGAACGAAATTCACCAGATCGTTACTTGCGTAGTGCGCTTTACTGCGAGGCGAGTAACCCACGTCAGAATCGCCACTTAACGCCAAGACTGACGCGAACATAACCACCAACACCAAGACCTGCCTGATCTTTGCCAAAACTCCTCCTCCGCACAAAGCTAAGCAGGTGGTTTGCACGCCGAAGGCCACGGACGAGGTTCGAGAAAAGCGGTGTAATTGCGCCATTCCGTGGGCAAACACCAGATCCGGCTGAGTGTTTTCCAACAGCATGCGCCAAAATCCCCAACGCGCGGGGTCCGTCAAAGATACTGGTGTTATGCTCAACCTACCTCGTACGCTGGAAGAATTTAACGCCTTCGGAAGTGGACACCTGCCCGCGTTGCTCGGATTCGAAGTGTTGTCGGTGGAGCCCGGAAAACTCCGTGCGCGGATGAAGATCCGCCCGGATCTCCTCGCTCCGAATGGATACCTGCACGCAGCATCGGTGGTTGCCCTGGCGGATACGGCGTGCGGTTATGGAACCATCACGCTGCTGCCTCCAGAGGCGACGGGTTTTACCACCATTGAACTGAAGAGTAATTTCCTGGGCACGTGCCGCGAAGGCGCCATCTTGGCGGATGGCGTCTGCATTCACTCGGGCCGCACAACCCAGGTGTGGGACGCCTCCGTTACCGACGAATCGAACGGGAAACGGATTGCCGTGTTCCGTTGTACGCAGGTAATTTTATATAAGGCTTAGGCTATGAATGGGCCTCTCATGCTCGCTGCGGCCACTGCGGTTCTTACCTCCGCCGTGTTCGTATCGTTATGGACTTCTTCGGGCCGTCCGAACCGTTCATCGACGCATGACAGGGGGCCGGTGTTACACTCCCTCCCATGACGCGGCGGTTCACTCTATTGCTGCTAGCTTGCGCGGCGGCGCGGGCCGGTGAGTATGATGATCGCTATTCCAAGGAGATCGAAAAGCTGGATCGTGCTCTGCCGGAGTCGGTGTGCCAGGCTCGAATGTTGCTCCGCGAATCGTTGCCGAAGGCGAACTCCGTAGACCGCGCCGTAATGTTCCGGTTGTTCCGCTCGCTATATCTGGACGTCGTTGGCGGCAGCACCACGAGGTTCGAAGAAGCCGTTGCGCCGGTGATCGCGCAAATTGAGCAACTCAAGCCGACAGGACTGTGGAACGCGGCGGGCGATATCGCTCTCCTGTCAGCGCAGCCGGAAATCCACCGCGCCATTGGGCCATGGCTGGACTGTGGCTTCGCAATCCAAACGGAAGAGGGCATGTGGTTCCCGGTGGCCGGTTCCGTGGTGATGATGGAGTTTGTTCCACGGCTTCCGGCCGCGCTGGGAGCTTACGTACGATTCCGGGCCCATGAGGATGCCGAAGTTGTGGCAGGCGACGCAGCGCTCGGCCTGACGTGGCGGCAGCTTGCAGAGCGCCTGCTGCGATGGGAAGATTTTGGCCGTCTTCATTCGCAGATGCCCGAGGTTAAATTCGAGGTCAAACCTGAAATCGACAATCTATCCGGGATGTTTCTGTTCGGGCTCGATAACACTCCCACGTACATAGCAGAAAAGATCGACCCAGGACTGATCGCCGTCTGGCGCTGGTTCGCCGCGCGGAGTCCACGATCCAAATTCACCCCACTGATCCGCGAAATGCTACATGCGCTCGCGCACAATAGCGATAAATTGACTGAGCAAGACCATGCGTTGTTCGCAAGCTACGGACTTGGAGAGCAATTCGATGGGTGGCTACGGATTATGAAGCTACAAACCCAAACCCAACAGCAATAGCTAACGGACGGCCATGCCAGACTTCTCGGCATGGACCACGTACTCTTCGTAGGGGCCCTTGAAGTCCTCAATCGCACCATCTTGGAAGTGCCAGATCCTAGTCGCCACTTCGTCGATCAAATCGTGATCGTGCGTTACCAGGAACACCGTGCCCTCATACTTCTGCAGCGCAACGTTCAGTGCGTTGATGGCTTCGAGGTCCAGATGGTTCGTCGGTTCATCGAACACCAGAACGTTCGGCTTCGACAGCATCAGCTTGCAGAACAGCAGTCTCGCCGCCTCGCCGCCCGATAGTGCCTGCGTCGGCTTCAGCCCCTCTTCACCCCGGAACAGCATCTGTCCCAGCAGGCCGCGAATTTCTTCAGCCGATGCCTGGGGGTCGAACTGGTGCAGCCAGTCGTAGGTCGTCGTTCCTTTTTCGATCGCGCCCTGGTGATCCTGCGCGAAATAGCCGGGAGCCGCTTCGTGGCCCCAAGTCACTTTTCCCGAATCAATGGCGTCCGGTTCAGCAGGAAGGCCCGGAGCATTGGCAAGCAGCGCCTTGATCAGCGTGCTCTTGCCGGCGCCGTTGCGCCCGACCAGCGCAATTTTCTCGCCCCGAATCACACTGGCGGAGAAGCCATTGGTGACCTTCAAATCTCCATACGCTTTCGAGACGCCCTCAAATTCGAGGAGATGTTTTCCCGAAGGACGTTTGAGTTCGAATTTGATGTAGGGACGGGCGATATTCGACCGCGCCAGCTCACTGGTTTGTAACCGCTCTACTTCCTTGCGCCGCGACGTCACCTGGCTGGAACGCGTACCGGCGGAGAATCGCGCAATGAATTCGTTCAACTGCGAGATCTTCTTCTCGCGTTGAATATTCTGGCTCTCAATCCGCGCGCGGACCTGCGTCTTCTGCATCACCATCTCGTCGTAGCCGCCGGTGTAGGTGATGATGGTCTCGTAATCGATATCGGCGGTGTGCGTGCAAACGCTATTCAGGAAGTGGCGATCGTGCGAGATGACGATCATGGTGCCGTTGTACTGATTCAGAAAAGTCTGCAGCCAGTGGATGGAGTCGAGATCGAGATAGTTGGTAGGCTCATCCAGCAGCAGCGCCGCGGGGTTTCCGAACAGCGCCTGCGCCAGCAGTACGCGGACTTTCTGGCCGCCTTGCAGTTCGCCCATCAAACGCTCGTGCAGCGAATCGGGAATGTCCAGGCCTTGCAGCAAAATCGCGGCGTCACTTTCGGCGGTGTATCCATCTTCTTCGGCGACAATCCCTTCCAGTTCGCCCAACCGCATGCCGTCTTCGTTCGTCATGTCGGGCTTGGCGTAGATGACTTCCCGTTCTTCCAGGGCGGCCCAAAGGCCCTTGTTGCCCATGATGACCGTATCGATAACCCGGTACTTGTCAAAAGCGAACTGATCCTGCCGCAGAACGCCCATCTTCTTGGGCCGTACAACGACGCCCTTTTGCGGCTCCATCTCGCCGCTCAGCAACTTCATGAAGGTCGATTTGCCCGAACCGTTGGGGCCGGTAAGCCCGTAGCGGCGGCCGGCCACGAAAGTGGTAGCCACATCCTCGAAGAGGATTTTTGCGCCGTAGCGCATTGTGATATTGTTAACGGAAATCATTCTAAACTTCCATGGTAGCGTGCCGAAGTGCGCGCCATGCACTGTCCCACGTTAATTCCCGCTCGTAGAGATCACGGCCTTTCCGCGCCAGCCGGCCGCTCAACTCATCGGACGAAAGCACAGCGCTGATCGCTTCGGCGAATTGCGCCGGGGTGTGCGCGATCAACAGGTGCTCGCCGTCGCGGCATGGCAGCCCCTCGGCTCCTAATGGCGTGGAAACCACCGGCAAGCCTGCTGCCCAGGCTTCGATGATCTTGATGCGCGTGCCGCTTCCCGATAACAGCGGCACCACGGCGAGCCGTGCCGAAGCCAGCTCCGTCACTGCATCGTGCACCGGGCCGGTTACGTGAATCCGGGCATCTGGCGCCAACCGGCGCTTGAGCGCCTCGTGATTCTTCCCCATCAGCCGCCAGGCCAGACTGGGCCACTTATCGCGGACAAGGGGCCAGATGTTCCGGTGGAAATGGGATACCGCGGAGATATTCGGATGATATTCGAGATTGCCGGAGAAGACGATTTCATTGGCTTTCTCGCGATTCGGCAGGGCCACCAGCGGTATGGTGTTGGGACATACCGACACTTTTGCACCGTTGGTGAATCCGCCGAGTGCCGAGGCATCGTCCGGGGAGGAAACCAGCAGCATGGAAAAGTCCTGCAGCAGTTTACTCTCCAGGCGCTGACAGGACGCGGCAAATCGGTTCAGCATCATCGATTCCGGCCAGCGCGCCGCCTGGCCGCAGCGCGCCAGCAATACGGATTCTACGTTGTGCAAATCCAGGATGACGCGGTCGCTATGCCGGTGCACCAGTTCGCCGTACCCCGCGCACCAGAAATGCTCGATTACCGCCAACTCATACCGCCGGCCCTTCAGACCGGCTGCGATGGCGGCGTCGAAACCGGAAAAGCGATCCACCAGCGGCGGAGTGCCTTTGGCGAAGCGGCGAAAGTTCCGCAGCGCACGTGCATGCAAGTCCCGCGAATGAAAAGGGAGGTCGATTACGGTAATGTTCCTCACCAGTCCCGGCGGGAACTTCGGAATGGGGTCAGCGGCGCCGGGTTCGCGGAATACCACCACATCCACGTCGTAATTCTGGGCCAGAAACTCCAGGATGGAAGCGGAACGCATCGGCCCGCCGCCCGCTACCGGATACGGCGCTTCCGGCGTGAGGAACAGTGCGGACGGCTTATTGCTCGAACCGGCGGATTGCCTCGGCATACACCTCCCGCGTGAGAATTGCCGTCTTGCGCCAACTGAATTGGACCGCGCGTTCCAGTGATCGTGCCTTTCGGTCTTCCCGCTCCACCGGATTCGACAAGAGATTGCGCATCTGGGTTACCCATCCATTCTCGTCGTCAGCGCCCACATGGATCGCGGCGCCGCCGGAAACTTCCAGAATGGCCGGGTCGCACGAGGTTACCACAGCGGCGCCGCAGGTCATCGCTTCCAGCACGGGCAGTCCGAACCCTTCATATAGCGAAGGGTACAGCACGGCGACGGCGCCGCTGAAGAGTCCCGGCAAGTCCGCATCGGGAACTTCGCCCAGAATTCGCAGACCAGGTTCGTCCTCCAGGGCGGGGAAGTCGCTCCTCCTTCGGCCCGCGAGCACCAGTGAAACGGGGGCGCATTCTTTCACTCGCCGCCACGCTGAAATAATCGTGGGAATGTTCTTTCGCGGCTCCAGTGTTCCCACGTAGAGAAAATACGGCTCCGCTGCGGAATCCACGTTTTCCGTGGGGCTCATCCAAGCTGGCGCGGCTTCAGGGATCGCCACAACCTGTCCAGCGTCAAGTGCAAATTTTTCGATGGCTTGCCGCCGCACGGTCTCGCTGGGGGTAATCACCATAGTGGCTCGTCCATTACGGATGAGAAACGGCGTGCGTACCCGGACCCGCCGGGCTGCGTGGTGCCAGCGCGGGTCCATCCACGGTGAAAGATCGTGAAGTGTCAATACGCTGGGCCGCAGCGCCAGGTAGGGGACGGAGAAATCAGTACCGTGGAACACATCGATCCGGCTGCGCGACATCTCCCGCTGCACGCCCATCAGCCACCAACGCCGCTCCATCACATTCAGCGGGCGGCTTGTGATGAGCTTCAAATTGCCCGGAGCCGGACCGGAAAACGAGAATGTCTGATCCGAGATCAGGCGAAAATCGTCGCCTGGGAATTCACCTGCCAGAGCCCTGGCCAGTTCTTCCGTATAACGGCGTATTCCCCCGGTGGATACGCTGAGAGGGGTTGCGTCAAGCGCTATTCTCATAAGACATGGAGCCGATAAAGAATCAACCCTCCTATGTCGCCTTCATTGTCGAGCATCTCTCGGCAATGGGCGAAATTACTGTAAAGAAACTGTTTGGAGGCCATTGCCTGTACTGCGGCGGCGTAGTGTTTGCTCTCATTGCAAGAAACACCCTCTATCTGAAAGCTGACAGTTTGAATCAGCCGGCGTTTATCGAACAGGGCCTAAAAGCCTTCAATCCTTTCGATCGCCCGAACGGTTTGATGCCCTACTACACGGCGCCGGTGGAAATCTTTGAAGATGAGGACGCTCTGAAATTCTGGGTTGGGGGCGCAATCCAAGCGGGGCGGCGTTCGAAGAAGGCCAAGAAGCGCTAACCGAGGATATCCAGCGCGGCCTGCAACTCGCTGCGTGTATGCGCGTCGCCGGTGCGGCTGGTCACTTCAATTCCTTTCTCGTAGATTGCGCGGGCATCCTCCAGGCGCCCCAGCTTTTCCAGGGTTCTGCCGCCGTGATAGTAACCGGCAGCATAATTCGGATTTGCCGCCAGCAATTCCTGAAATTCCACGACCGCCTGTTCCAGGTTGCCGGCGTTCGCGTATTCGTTCGCCAATCCGTAGCGCAGGAATGCGTCCGCAGGGCTCTTGTCAACCATCTCTTTCAGCATCTCGAGGCGCGTGGGCATTCAGACCCCATGGTAATATACCCGCAATGCCGTGTCCCTATTTTTATCCGCATGCCCCGTTGCCGGACAGCGGACGTCCGCTCCCAGCCAGAATGCCCCTCGGCGGGTTGTACGAAGGGGATTGTCACGCGGTTGCGGAAGCCACGACGGAGGCCGACAAGGATCACTGCAACTTCGGCTACAGCCATGGCCATTGCGCCAAGTTTCCGTCTGACGCCGAGGCCGACGCTGTTCGATTCTCGCTGCGGGGCGGGCGTGACGTGCTCTGGATTCTGGAGAAGGACTTCTCGCCGGTACGCCACGGCGGCATCCACGATGCCTCCTCCATTGTGAGAAGGCAAGCCGAGGTATTTCTCGAAAATTATGAGCGTAATATTAAGCGGACGTCCGGTCCGGGACTCCATTTCTGAGTATTTTGAGATTGCACTTCCGAACGATACAAATCCGCTAGGAAATCTCCTCGGCGGCCGTGTGATGCATCTGGTGGATTTGGCGGGCGCCATCGCGGCGGCCCGGCACTCCCGGAAGCTGGTGGTTACCGCGTCCATCGATCACATGACGTTTCTGCACCCCGTCCACGTCGGAGAATTGTTGATCTTGAAATCGACAGTCAACCGCGTGTTCCGCACCTCCATGGAAGTGGGTGTCAAGGTGTGGGTGGAAAATCTGGGCTCGGGGCTGGTGCGGCACACTTCGTCGGCTTACTTGACGTTTGTAGCGCTGGACGCGCAGCACAACCGCGTACCGATTGCTCCAGTGATCCCGGAGACCACAGACGAAAAACGCAGATTTGAGGAAGCAGGAGGCCGCCGGGAATACCGCCTGGCCATGAAGGCCAGAACCGTCAAACCGTAGCGTTTACGCTTTGTACATGTACTTAATGTTCTGCTTGAAGATGAGCAGATTCGGGCCTTCATCGCGATTCACTTTGAGGCAGCCCTTGTCATACCATTCGATGACTCCATTCAGTGTTTCGCCGTCCTTCAGCACGATGACCATCGGCGTCTTGGACTGCATCTGTTTCATGTAGTAAAAATTCTCCGCGTTGGTCTGGTCTGGCGGAGCGGCTTTCTTGGGACTGCGACGGGGGTTCATTTGATCTTTTAGCTCCGTCAGCGACGGACGAATTAGCCTACGATTGCCACCCTCCACGAACACTCCCCTTTTATGAAAAAGTAGTTATGATGACGAACGATGAAGAGACATGCGGCATGGAAGACTTTTCGTGTCTCTGACTTAATGGTTTATTAGTATCACAGTGAATCCGGTGCCGCAAGCAACTTCATCTGTTTTGCAGATCGAGCACCAGGGAATCCAGTGCCAATCCCTTCTGAATGTTGCGCCGCAGCAATTCCACCAGTTCGTCCACTTTTTTCACGGCGGTGCGGATCCACTCGAAGGAGATCGCTGAAGCCACGGCAGCCAGATCCTTGTGAACGTCCGTGTTTCTGATCTCGCCTCCGTTCTGTTGCAGTATCAACAAATCTTCCAGCAGGATATACAAAATATGGAGGTAAAATTCCAGCTTTTCCGATTTACTGGCATTCAGCGACTCGGACAGCTTCGCCCAGCGCGCAAAGGGAGCCAGTTTCGCGGCCACCTGCAGCAGGGTCAACATGACAGCCCGCCGTCTGTCATATACGTCCAGATCAATGGACGTGGCCATCCCCGGCGACCCGGCCGCCAGCGCCAGGCGCCGTTCCTGGTCCTTCAGGTCGTGCGACTGTGCAAACTGCCGCATCTCTTCCTTGTCCAGACGCCGCAGGTGCAGCGGAACGGCGCGGGAGCGGATGGTGGGCAGCAGATCGTAGGCATTCTCGGCGGTCATCAGGATAATCAGATGATCCGGCGGCTCTTCCAATGTCTTCAGCAGGGAATTCGCAGCCTGTTCGTTGGCCCGGTCGATGCGGTCGATCAGGAATACGCGCCGGTTCCCGTGCAGAGGTTTGAACTGCGCCCGTTCCTTCAACAAACGCATCTGCTGGATGGAAATCTGCCGCAGCGGACCGTCCGGAGGAAACGTGAGGAAGTCCGGATGGGAGGCGAATACCAGCGGGTCGTCCACGCGTTTGTCGGAGGCCCACTTCTCCCGGTCCGCGATGATGCTGAGGTTCGCGGGCAGGCTCAGGTCGTCGTGCTCCACTTTTCGTTCCCCACCGAGGACCGCACTGGCAAACCGGCGCGCCAGCGTAGCTTTTCCAACTCCTTCCGGTCCGGAGAGCAGAATGGTTTGGGGAATTCGCTCGCGCTCCATCATTTGCGCGAGTGTGGTGACGGCTTCCCGGTTTCCGAAGAAATTGTCAAACACTGTGGACGGTCTCCCAGATCATAGCCGCGATGGTTTTTCGATCCGCGCGGCCATCGATTACCTTGATGCGTCCGGGTTCCATCTCGGCCAGCTTCAGATACTCCTGTCGCACGCGATGGTGAAACTCCACCGCCTGTTCATCCATGCGGCGTTCGTCTTTGTCTTCGATTTGCCGGTTCCGTGCGTGCGCCCGCTGCAGGCTGGTGTCCAGGTCGATATCGAGATAAATGGTCAGGTCGGGCAGCAGTCCGCGGCAGGCGATCCGGTGCAGCGCCATCACCACGTCCCGGCCCAATCCGCGCGCTGCGCCCTGATAGGCAAGCGTCGAGTCGGTGAATCGATCCGAGAGAACCGTAACACCCCTATCGAGCGCCGGCACGATGCATTCGTCGACATTCTGCGCGCGGCTGGCAAAGTACAGCAGCATCTCCGCGGTGGGGGACAGTTCCTGATTGGCTGAATCGAGCAGAATGCTGCGGATCTGCAAGCCAATGCGAGTGCCGCCCGGCTCGGCGGTCTCGATCACGTCTTTTCCCTCCGCACGAAGCTTCGTGGCCAACAGCCGCATCTGGGTCGTTTTGCCGCAGCCGTCGGTTCCTTCAAAGGAGAGGAAGCGCCCGCGGGCGCGAGTCATAGACATGGTGCAGGACGGCCTTCAAGTCTTCCCAGGCCTCTTTCTTTGCATTCTGATTGTAGGGCCGCAGCAGATACGACGGATGATACGTCACCATGACCGGAATGTCGCGCCACTTGTGCCACTTTCCGCGCAGCTTCATGACGCCGTCCTTGGTGCCGAGGACCGCCTTCGCGGCGGTCGACCCGAGCGCACAGATTGCTTTCGGACGGATGGCCGAAAGCTGGCGGAATAGAAACTGCCCGCAAATCTCCATCTCATCCGGCAGAGGCGTGCGATTCTCCGGAGGGCGGCACTTCACCACATTGCAAATGTAAACGTCGTTGCGCGTGATGGTCATGCCTTCTTTCTTCGCCGTGCCGTCGATCATCTGCGTCAGCAGTTGACCGGCGCGTCCGACAAAGGGCAGGCCCTGCGCATCCTCATCGGCCCCGGGCCCTTCTCCCACGAATACCAGCCGGGCGTTTTCATCGCCAGAGCCGAAGACGATCTTGTTGCGCGTGTGGCACAGCCCGCAGCGTTTGCAGTCGCCGATATCTTCGCGGATCGTCGCCAGTGTGTCGCCGTCCGGAGCCAGTCCGGGTAGAGCGGCAGTTACGGCGACAGGCAGAGCGGCAGGTAGCACGACGGGCACAGAAATGGGCACGCTAATGGGCACAACAAGTGGCGGTTTCACTATGGCAGGGGCGTTCGGTTTCTCGCGGACGTAGAGGTTCGTCACGCCGAGGTCCTTGTAAAATTCCAGGTATTGACGAAGCTCGTCGGGATTCATGACAGGCGCTGCAGCAAGGCGTAATCGAAAATCTGGTCGGCTATTTCGCGCTTCGGCGCGCGGGGCAAGTGAACGGGTTCGCCTTTGCGCGTAACTAGTACCACTTCGTTGTCTTCAGACTCAAAGCCGAGGTTCTCCCGATTCACCAGATTGCCCACCACCATATCGCAGTTCTTGGTTTTTAGCTTCCGGCGGGCTTCTTCGATCAGGTTCTGGGTTTCCGCCGCAAAGCCGATGAGCAACTGATCGGTCTTCTTCTGGCCGACTTCCGCGAGGATATCCGGCGTGGGATCGAGTTCCAGCGAAAAGCGCGTTGCGGTCTTCTTCAATTTTTGGTCCGGCACTCTGGAGAGATGATAATCAGCCACTGCCGCCGCTTTCACGACGATGGTGGATTCGGGGAGGTGCTGCATCACGGCCTCGCGCATCTCGCACGCCGTCTTAATACGGACCGCCGTGACGCCCGCCGGCGCGGTCAGGTTCACCGGCCCGGATATCAGAATCACCTTCGCGCCGCGCATCGCGGCCGCTTCGGCAATCGCATAACCCATCTTGCCGCTCGAACGGTTCGTTATGTACCGGACAGGGTCCAGAGGCTCCTGCGTAGGCCCGGCCGTGACAATCACCGTCTCGCCTTCCAGGTCCCGGCGAACCTTCACCACGGCGTCGGCAATATGGTCAGGCTCGGCCAGCCGGCCAGGGCCCGTGGTCCCACAGGCCAGGAGTCCGTCCGCGGGTTCCACAACCAAATGACCGCGGCCGCGCAGCGTCTCCATGTTCTGGCGTGTGGCGGGGTGGTTCCACATGTTCGTATTCATGGCTGGGGCCAATACAACTCGGCCCGTGAACGCCAGATATAAGGTGGAGAGAAAGTCGTCGGCGAGGCCGTGGGCAAACTTCGCAAGCAGATCCGCAGTAGCGGGGGCTACCACCAGCGTGTCATTATCCTGCGCTACACGGATGTGTTCGACGGCGCTGGAAAGGGTGTCCGCCGAAGAACTGGATGACCACAATCCGGTGATCACTTTCTGGCCGGTGAGTGAAGCAAACGTCAGCGGCTGGACGAACTGCTGCGCCGCTGCCGTCATCACCACTTCCACAACGCACCCGCGCTGCTGCAGCAAGCGTGCCAGCTCGGCTGCCTTGTAGGCTGCAATACCGCCGCCAACGCCGAGCACTACCTTCATGGATTTAGGCGTTCTTCAGAGCGATCGCGGCGTCGCGGATCGGATCGTCGTACTTTACCAGTCCCCGGCGGACTTCTTCCATGGCGGCTACCGTCGGCTTCTTCGAAGTACTTGGAAGGAACGACCGCGCGCCTCCCTGCAACTGCCGGGCTCGCTTGGCGGCTACAATGATGAACCGGTAGGTGCTGGTTTCCGGGTCGTCCGGAATGGAGTGCATCGCGTTCTTCGGTAGTGTGTCGTACATACGTTGGTACCTCTCCGCTTACTGAAATGAAGCTAAAATCGATCGCACCTGATCTTCCACTTTTCTTCGCCGGACCCGTTCGGCCTTCAAAATCGCCGCCAGTGTATCCGCGGATCGTTCCAAATCGTCGTTTACCAGCACATAATCGTAGCTGGTGTAGCTCCGGATCTCATCGGCTGCTTCCCGCAAACGCCGCTGAATCACCGCTTCGGCATCTTCCGAGCGCGCCCGCAAACGGCGCTCCAGGATTTCCTTGGAAGGGGCAAGGATGAAAATACTGATCGCATCCTTGATCGACTCCTTCAATTGTCTCGCACCTTGAACGTCGATGTCGAGTACCAGATCTTTATGCTCGGCGATGGCGCGTTCCAGGATGCTGCGGTGCGTGCCGTAGTAATTGCCGAAAACCTCGGCGTGTTCCAGGAATTCACCGCGGCGGATGCGGGCCTCGAAGTCCCCGCGCTCAATAAAGTGATAGCTCTGCCCGTCGACCTCATTTCCACGGGGCTTTCGAGTGGTGTATGAGACTGAAAACAATAGATTTGGATCTGCCGCAAGGAGGCGTCCAACAAGCGTCGATTTGCCCGAGCCCGAAGGGGCGGAAATAATAAAAACGGATGTCATTCGATATTCAGGGCCTGTTCGCGGATCTTCTCGATATCGGACTTGGCTGCCAGCGCAAGCTCGGTAATCCCGAGGCCTCCTTCGCCGATTCCTGACGTCTTCGAGAGGATCGTATTCGTCTCGCGGTTCATTTCCTGCAGCAGGAAGTCGATTTTCTTCCCCGCGTCGCTTTCCGTGGTCAGAATTTCCGCCAGCTGCACGGCATGGATTTTCAGGCGGGCTGTTTCCTCTCCCACGTCGCTGCGATCCGCCAGCATGGCCGCCTCCTGCGCAACCCGCTGCGGGTCGAGCCCGGCGCCGTTCAACAGTTCCGCCAGGCGCTCCTTCAACCGGCCGTGGAACGCTTCGACAGCCCGGCTGCGGATCTGCTCAATACGCTGCGCTGCGTCCAGTATGGCGGTGTTTCTCTCCAGCATCACCTTCATCAGGTCGGCACCTTCCCTGGCGCGGAATTGATTCAGGACGGCCAGGGCCTCCTCCACCGCAGCCACCAGCGGTGCCTCGAAGGCGGCGGTAAGCTCCATCCCGCCGGCCTCTTGCAACATTCCTGGGAGGCGCAGCGCGGAGTTCAAATCGGGTTCGTTTCGTAGTTTGTGCTGCGCCGCCAGCCTGGCGAACGCCGCCAGATAGTTCTCCAGGCGCACGCTATCTACGTCCATCACGACCGGGCCGCCTGACCTGGCGAGCGAGACGCGAACGTCGACGTGGCCACGGCCCACATTCCGCTTTACCGCGGCACGGATGGCCGCCTCAAATGGATCCAGATCGGAACTCATATGAAAATGCAGATCCAGCCCGCGATGGTTCACGCTCTTGAGGCTGACAACTGCATCGATGCCGTGAATTGTCTTTTTCACCCGGGCGAACCCGGTCATACTTCGGATGATGGATGGACTCATGGGTTGACGACGGGATCCGATTCCAGGAACTGTAATTCGTGCAGGCGCTGGTAAATCCCGCCATGATTGATCAAATCTTCGTGAGTTCCCACTTCTGAGATGCGGCCCCTGTCGAGAACCACGATCTTATCAGCGCGGCGGATGGTGGATAAACGATGTGCGATGACGATCACCGTGCGGTCTTCAATCAGGTTCGCCAGCGCGCGCTGTACCAGGATTTCAGACTCGGTGTCCAGGTGCGACGTAGCTTCGTCCAGAATCAGGATCGGCGCGTTTTTCAGCAGCGCGCGAGCAATGGCGATGCGCTGGCGCTGCCCGCCGCTGAGCTTCGCGCCGCGCTCGCCGATGATGGTGTCGAAGCCCTGCGGAAGCCGCGCGATGAACTCCTCGGCTAGAGCGTTCCGCGCCGCCTGCGCCACTTCTTCCATCGGGGCGTGCTGCTTTCCGTAGCGGATGTTGTTCGCCACGGTGTCGTTGAACAGGAAGGTGTCCTGCGCCACCATTCCGATTTGTTCGCGCAGAGACTCCAGGCGTATATCGCGAATGTCGTGGCCGTCGATCCTCACGGCTCCTGACACTACGTCGTAAAATCTCGGCAATAAATTAGCGATGGTAGTCTTGCCGCCTCCGCTCGGGCCGACAAGAGCCACGACTTCTCTCGCATTCACCCGTAGGTGGATGCCGTTCAGCAGAAAGCTCGTGGGCGAATTCGGATAGCGGAATGTGACGTTATCGAATTCGATGGTCGTGCGGAAAGATTCCAGCTTCACCGCCGTTGGCTTGTCTGTGATCAGAATCTCCCGGTCCAAATACTCGAAGACCTTCTGCGAGGCGCCGATGGCCTGCTGGAAGATATTGTGAATCCCCGTCAGCCGTTTGACCGGCTCATATAGCATGAGCAGCGCGATGACGAAGCTGGTGAACTCACCCGCCGACATGCCGCCACTGACGATCTGCGTCCGCGCGTAGCTGAGCAGCCCGACAATGGTGAGCGCCCCGAAGAATTCAATCAACGGTGAGGATATCGCCTGCTGCGCCACGTAATGCAGATTAGCCGACCGCAGCCGGTGTGCCGCGCTTCGGAAGCGCTCGGACTCGTGCGGCTCCGTACCAAAGGACTTCACGATCTGCTGGCCGCTGATTGTCTCCTGGAGGATATCGTTCAACTCCGCGGCGTTATCTTGCGCTTTGCGAGTGGTGCGCCGGATGCGCCTGCCAAGTCGGACCGTCGGCACCAGCACAATAGGCAGTACCGTGAGGCTCACCAGCGCCAGCCGCCAGTCGTTTTGCATGAGAACGTACACCAGGCCGATGACTACGAAGGTTTGGCGCAGCCAATCCGCCAGCATGCTGGAGGTCGCCACCTGAATCTTTTCGATATCGCTCATCACCGATGACATGATTCGCCCGGTGGACTGTGTTTCAAAGAACTCCGCATCCTGACGCAGCACTTTGTCGAAGACCGTTTGACGGATGTCCGTCACCGCGGAAACGCCGACGTAGCTGACGAGGTAATTGCCGAAGTAGTCCGCAAGGCCTTTGATCAGGAAAACCGCGAGGATCGCCATGGCCACCATTGTCCACACGTTGTGGATGGCCTCAGGCACCACGCTCTGCAGATAGAACGGTGTCCCGGTGAATGGAATCTTGAAGAGCTCTAGCGGCGCATCCGGCGCATCGCGGTTCAAGACGCGGTCAAACACCGGACGAATCAACAGCGCAACCATGGCGTGTGCCGTGCCGGCAACGGCCATGAGGATGACGGACAACGTCAGCGGCGACCAGTAAGGCCGCACATAGCGCAGCAAGCGCGCCAGTTTCGTCATCGGCGCACTCGCAGGGCATCTACGGCAGCCATCACCTCAGATATTTCAATGCCGGCGATAGAACCGGCCCCGGTCAAAACTTTGCACTCCACCTGCCAGGGCGCCCAGACAACCGGGTCGGAAGATCCATACAGTACGACGACTGGAATACCGAATGCCGCGGCCATGTGAGCCGGGCCGCTATCATTGCCCACAAACAGACTGGCGCTTTGGAGCAGCGACTTCGTTTCGGTTAGCGGAGCCCCAACCACACATTGAAATTCGCCAAAGGCCGAAAGATCTTCACCGGGCCCGGCAATGAAAACGGGCTCCAAGCCCTGATCGCGCAGATGCCTGCCCACCACCAGGAATTTTTCGGCGGCCCACGTCTTATCGGGTTGGGAGGCCACCGCGTGAACTACCGCGTAAGGAGCCGGCGGGTTCCGCCGCGCTGCGAACAACTTTGCGCGGGGAATGGGCTGGACGGCGGCCCCGAGATAAAACATCGCGGACGCCAAATGTTCCGCCGTGTGGACCTTGCGAACCACGCCGAGAATCTCCTGCGCCCTGGGAATGCGCAGGTTGTAGATACCTGCTCCACGAAAATGAGCGAAGCCCGCGCGCATCCGCGCCGCGGATCCGGCCGTCAGCAGCATGCTGCGCGTCCCACCATGGAGATTGAGGCAGAGATCCGGCCGCCATCGGGCCAAAGGCTTGACCGCGGGCGGCAGGATGGCTTGCACGTCGGGATTCCCATCGAATACCGGGGCGAAGCGGTCCTCCACCACCACGGCGACCTGCAAGTCGGGCCGGCTCTGCTTCAGGATCGCGAGTGCAGGCGTAGTGAGCACACAGTCACCCAGGGAACGCAGCCGGACGACAGCCACCCGCGATCCTGAAGCGAGCCGCTCAAGCGCATTTTCCATGCCCCTGCTTTCCAGCTACTCTTCGATCTTTGCTTCGTCGATTAACATCACCGGAATGTCGTCCCGGATCGGGTAGACTCGCTTGCACTGGGTGCATTTCAGCCCGCTTTCGTCCGGCTTTAAGTCGAGCGTCGCCTTACAAAGCGGGCACACCAGAATTTCCAGAAGATCTTTGCTGAGTGCCATGAATAATCCTAAAGTGTATCAGGCTTAGCTTGCACTCATCTCCGCGCGAGCCTTCTTCACAGCCGCCAGGTACTGCTTCGCCCGTTCCTCGAAAACTTCGTACTTGCCTTCTTTGATGCTCTTCGGATCAATCAATTCCCCGCCTACTGCAACGGCGCAGGCGCCCGCCTTCAGGAAGTCTCCGGCGGTTTCCAGATTTACACCGCCTGTCGGAATCATCTCGACCTGTGGCAGCGGCCCTTTCAGGGCTTTGATGTACTTGGCCCCACCCACCGCGCCGCACGGAAACACCTTGACCGCGTCCGCCCCGGCCTGCCAGGCTGTCAGCACCTCGGTAGGCGTCAGCGCGCCCGGGAAGATGGCGATCGAGTATCTTTTGGCCATTTCAATGGTAGCCAGGTTGAGAGTCGGCGTCACAAAAAACTGAGCGCCTGCCAGCATGCAGATCCGCGCTGTCTCGGGGTCGAGGACCGTGCCGGCCCCGAGAATGATCTTGTCGCCGAACTGATCGGCGATCTTCTCCAGGGCCTTGAGCGCCCCAGGCACCGTCATCGTGATCTCGGCGGCAAGAATTCCGCCCCGGTGAATCGCTTCAATGGACTTGATCGCCGCCTCGGCCGAGGTGGTGCGCACCACGGGCACCACACCGATCTCGACGATCGAAGAAAGAATGGACTTTTTGCTCATCGCTATTGATCTTACCAATCGACCACGCTGCCATCATCGGCATCGTAGGCTTCCTGGTTCTTCCAGTCGTGGCCGATCTTATCGGCCATCGCGTTCTCGTCGAGTTCGATGCCCAGCCCTGGGCCCGTTGGTAGTGCAAGGTACCCCGCGCTTACCGTGAACGGCTGCTTAATGTAGCCCTCGCCCAGACTCACCTGCTCCTGGCAGAGGAAGTTCGGAATCGATGCGGAAATCTGAACGCCCGCTGCCAGCGAAATCGGCCCCAGCGGATTGTGCGGCGCTATGGTCGCGTAATAGGCTTCAGCCATGCCGGCAATCAAACGAACTTCCGTGATTCCCCCGGCGTGGCAGAGATCGGGCTGCAATACAACCGCTGCCTTCTTCTCCAGCACTTCGCGGAAACCCCACTTGGTGAAGACGCGTTCTCCGGTGGCGATGGGAAGGAAAGTGCCACGCGCAATCTCGGCCATCACGTCATGATTCTGCGCCTGGCAAGGCTCTTCCACAAACATCGGGCTATAGGGTTCCAGGCCCTTGATCAGTAGTTTCGCCGTGGCGGGGCTGATGGCGCCGTGGAAATCGATGGCGATATCGCATTCATCGCCGGCCGTCTTGCGCAGCTCCGCGAATCGCTCCACGGAATACTGGACCGCCTTGGGCGTCTCAATGAAATGCGAAGGCTTGCGGTTGAGCTTGGCAGGGCCGGTTTTGAACGCTGTGAAGCCTTTCGCCAGATCCGCCTTGATCTGGGCCGGCGAATTGGCGTGCGAGTAAACACGAACCTTGTTGCGCGTGGGGCCGCCCAGCAATTCATAGACGGGAACGCCCAGGGCTTTGCCCTTGATATCCCATAGAGCCTGATCGATCCCGCTCAGCGCGCTCGTCAGAATCGGTCCGCCGCGATAAAAGGCATGCCGATAGATCGCCTGCCAGTGATGCGTCACGCGGCGCGGGTCTTTCCCGATGAGGTATGGCTCAATCTCTTTGATGGCAGTCTGGCAAGTCAGCGCCCGGCCCTCGGTGATGGGCTCGCCCAGCCCGATGATGCCCGCGTCGGTATGGATTTTCAGGAACATCCAGCGCGGCTTGACCAGGAAAGTCTCGAGCTTTGTAATGGTGAGTTTCTCTTTCGGAGTAATGGGTGCGTTGTTGCCCTTGGCTTGGGCCAGCGCCTCCGCGGGCGCGAATGCGGTCATGCCGGCGCCAGTGAAGATGCTGGCAATCACAGACCGGCGGCTAGGTTTCATGCTCATGCAGAAACTCTATCAGACGCCGGCGCGCCTACCACAAAATAGAAGGATGCCTGTCTTCTCCCAGCAGTCGCTCAAGTTTCTAAAAGATCTCAAGAAGCACAATGACCGGGATTGGTTCCAGCCTCGAAAGGCTCAATACGAGGAATGCGTGAAGGCACCCACACTGGCCCTGATTGAAGCCATCAACCTGGAATTGGCGACGGCCGCGCCGGAGTTTGTTACTGAGCCGAAGAAGGCCCTCTTCCGTATCTACCGGGATACCCGGTTCTCGCAAGACAAGACGCCTTATAAGACACATACGTCGGCACTGTTTTGGCAGAAACAGGCGAATCGCAAAGGCGGCGGTGTCTTGTATGTTGCTCTCTCAGCGAAGGAGGCAGTTGTGGCGGGCGGCTCCTATATGCCAACACCGCAGGAGTTGTTGCTGCTGCGCCAGCATATCGCGGAGCATTACCCGCGCCTTATCAAAATTTTGAAGACCAAGGCGGTACGAATGCAGTTCGGCGAGTTGAACGGATCAGAGCTGCAGCGGGCCCCGAAAGGCTTCGACCCGCAGCATCAGGCGATTGCTTTTCTGAAGCGAAAACAGTGGGGGCTAAGGACCGCGCTCGACCCGCAGCTGGCAACCACAGACGAATTTGTTCCCGAGGTGCTGAAACGAATCCGTCTGCTGTTGCCCCTGGCCCGGTTCCTGAATGAACCGCTGGTGAAACAGGCCAGCCGCGCGAAAGATCCTCTGCTGGTCCAGCGCGCCTTCAGTTAAATTAAAGGGCTACTTTTTCGTGATTTGCGCCTTCGTACTGTGTACCGGTCGCCAGGGCCTTCACAAAACCAACGATCTGAACGAAGGTGCTGGATGGACCGTCCCAATACTCGGCGTCGTCCACCTGCACGCGAAGCAGCGCGATCGATGGATCGCTCACGCCTTTGGGAAACCAAGCCTTGTACAAGGGACTCCAAAGCGATTTGATCTTTTTCTCGTCACGAAATACGCGAGCCGTGCCCGATACGGAGACGAAGCGATTCGCCCCGGCATCCGCATAGCTCACATTCACCCGGTGATCTTTGTCGATCTCGTGAGACTTCGCCGAGTCGATGCTGGTGAGAAACCACAAATCGCCGTCGAATTCCGCTTCCTGCGTCGCCATCGGCCGGCTTCGCAGCGTACCGTCTTCCTCCGTTACGGTGGTCAACATGCCCACCCTTAAATCCTTGATCAATTCCCGCAACTTCTTGATAGCGTCTTGCCGGCTGGCGCCGTTCTCTGTGGTCACTGCGGTCTCCTTAATTTGTCGTTAGGAGGCGGTCGCCTCCGCATCGAAAACTCCAGCCAAGGCATGAATAACGGAAGCAATCCGGATGGCTGCAAGGACCGTCTCCTCCGCCACGCCGCGCTCCACCAAACCCTGCTGGTGGAATTCGACGCAGGCGCCGCAGTCGTTCACCGCGGAAACCGCCGTACAGAACAGTTCGAAGTCGTTGTGTTCGATCCCATGAGTCCGTATGCCGTTCATTCGCAGCCGCGCTGGAATAGTCGCGTACTTTTTGTTAGACGTCAGATGGAGAAAACGATAATAAATATTGTTCATTCCCATGAGTGCGGCAGCGGTCTTCGCCGCATCCACCGCCTGCGGGGGAATACGTTCACTCGCCTCATCGCAGAGTGTTTTGTATAATATCCGGTTGCGTGACGCCATCGCGCTGGCAACCGCCGTGCCCCAGGTTTGTTGTGCCGTGAGTTCGGTCTGCCGCAGCAAATTCGAAAGATTGAGCTTCAAATCGTTGGCGTACGGCGGCACTGTATAGAGCAAAGCATCAAGCGTCATATGGGCAATATACGGGATGATGCGGCGCCGGGTAAGGGTTCCGGCGCGGATCGTTCACTGTAAGGGACGCTCTTCAGCGCAGCCGTTCGGGCATGTCGGCCAGGACGTAAGCCATCACCGCGAGGGCTGCCACATTGGCCTGGAACTCGTCGGGTTTGATCTTGTCGAGGGTATCGGCTTCCGTATGGTGCCAATCGAAGTAATGCTCCATCACCGTTCGCAGGCCCATCACCGGAACGCCCTCCGTTTCGAGGGGTGTGGTGTCTGCCTCGCCGCTTCCGGAAATAATGTTCGTGGCGCGGATGCCGCTGAGGAGACCGGCAATTGCGCGTAACCGTGCCAGAGCCGGCGCATCTTTGATGGGGGTCTCGAATCCTACAGGGCGCTCCGCGCCGCCGTCCATTTCAATGGCCGCGACATGGTTTTTTATCTGATCCCCGATCGACTGCCGATACGCCCGGCTGCCGGCGCCGCCTTTCTCCTCGTCGGTCCATAAGACAACGCGAATGGTGCGCCGGGGCTGCAGGCCCGACCGATGAATGAGATAGGCCGCCTGCATCGCCGCGACCGATCCGGACGCATCGTCCTGGGCTCCTTGTCCCACGTCCCATGAGTCCAGGTGACCGCCAATGACGACGACTTCCTCCGGCTTCTCCCGGCCCGGGATTTCGCCCGTGACGTTTGCGGAATCCACTTCCGGCCCTTGGTGGGCCTCCATCTTCAGCCGGATACGCACCCTGTCTCCGGAATCCGCCAGGCGCTGCATCATCATGGCGTCCTCGATCGTTACCGCAGCCGCCGGAATTCGGGGTGCATCTGGCGCGTACCAGAGAGCGCCGGTGTGGGGAGTGCGCAACGTAGCCGATGCGACGGAGCGCACCAGCGCTGCGGCGGCTCCTAATTTCGCGGCGCGGGAAGCGCCTAGCGCGCGATACTGAACGGTGGTGGAATAGTCAACGTATGGAGCGTTGAACAGGACAATCTTTCCCTCAACTCCGGCCCTGCCCAGCTTCTCGAGTTCATTGAAGTTGGGCACGACCACCACTTCGGCCTCAATTCCTTCCGGTGCGGTTCCCACGCTGTTGCCGAGACCAAGGATAGGCAACTCCCGGCGGACCGGTTGCAGAAGGGAAAGACTCTCCTTTCCGCGAATCCAGGTCTGTACTTTAACGGGCGAAGCGATGACATTGGTGAGTCCGTCCCTGCGCATTTGGGCCACGGCCCAATTGATCGCCTGCGGCAGTCCGCCACCGCCGGGAATGCGGTTGCCGATGCGATCGCAGAGGTAGGTAAGCTTTTGATAACCAGTAAGATCCGACAGAGCGGCACCAATCAACCGCCCAGCGGTTTCGCGGTACTGTTCCGCCGTTGAGGGCGGAGGTTCAGCGTGCAGTGTAACTACAAGAACTAAGAACGGGGAGACGCGGGAAAGCCGCACTCCAATTTACCAGCGAGGTTCGCGAGGTTGCCGTGCCTGGCCGCGGTAATCATCCTGCTGACCGCCCCTTCGTCCGCCTCCGCCGCCACCACCACCGCTCGGACGGCCGCCACCACCGCCGCCGTATCCGCCGCCACCGCGTGGACCACTGCCGCCGCCCTCGCCCTTCGGACGCGCTTCGTTCACGTTAATGGTACGGCCCAGATGATTCGATCCGTTGAGTGCGGCAATTGCAGCTTCCGCCTCACTGTCGTTAGACATTTCCACAAATCCAAACCCGCGCGAGCGACCAGTTTCCCGGTCCATGAGAATACTCGCGCGCTCCACGGAGCCATGCTGCCCGAACAATTGCCGCAAGTCGTCTTCCGTAGCGTTGAAACTTAGGCTTCCCACAAATATGTTTTTCAAGTGATGTCCTTCGTGACAAGTAAATTAACTGATAACGGAGCCGGTTGTGAAGCCGGCTCCAGCCGGTTAAACGGTAGCCACGTCCTCAGCCTGCAATCCCTTTGGCCCGCTCTTCACTGTGAACTGAACCCTGGCGCCTTCATCGAGTGAGCGATAGCCAGAAGCCTCAATAGCACTGAAATGCACAAAAACATCTTCCCCATTCTCACGCTGGATAAATCCAAAGCCTTTCGCAGCGTTAAACCACTTCACTGTACCTGTTTCTTTCATTCACTAATTCCTTTTCTAATAAAACTATCATGCGTCCGAGACGCTTAGGAAGAATACCATAAGCCCGGCCTCGGGTGAAGGCCCTAGTTTTTGCTAAACTAAAGGTTCAGCGTCCCAACTTTAGACCCCTCCCGCAATGTCCCTGCTAATTAGCTGCCAGTCCATCAGCAAAACCTTCGGCGCTCGTCCGCTATTTGAGAATATATCACTGACCATCTCGGAGGGGGAACGGATCGGCCTGATAGGGCCCAACGGCGCAGGTAAGTCGACGCTGATCCAAATACTTGCCGGTACCCAGACCGCGGATTCAGGCAGCGTCTCGCCGCGAAAGCAGGTGACCACCGGGTACGTTCCGCAGGATCCCGTTTTCGACACCGATGTTACGGTGGCGGCAGTGCTTGAGGCTGCCATAACGGACGATCACCTCGAAGATTACGAGCGCGAGTCGATCGTTGAGATCACACTCAGCCGCTTTGGCTTCAGCGATCCCAATGTAGCTGCTCTGTCCTTATCGGGCGGCTGGCGCAAGCGTCTGGCGATCGCCAAGGCCGTGATCGCGAGTCCAGACCTGGTCCTGCTGGACGAACCAACAAATCATCTCGATTTGCAGGGCATCCTGTGGCTTGAGAAATTTCTTCGCTCCGCGCCATTTGCCAGCGTGATTGTCAGCCACGACCGCTACTTTCTGGAGAATGTCGCCAGCGATATGGTGGAGATCAATCGTACCTATCCGGACGGCCTGTTCCGCGTCAAGGGAAGCTACAGCGAGTTCCTCATCCGGCGCGAAGACTTCCTCGCTGCCCAGTCAAAGCAGCAGGAGGCGCTCACGAACGTAGTGAAGCGCGAGATCGAATGGCTGCGTCGCGGCGCTAAGGCCCGGACACGAAAGTCTAAGGCCCGTATCGGCGATGCCGGCCGTCATATTGAAGAGCTTGCCGAGCTCAATCAGCGCACCGCAACCGGGACTACGCAAATCGAGTTCACTGCCAGCGACCGCAAAACCAAGAAATTACTGGTCGCTGAAGGCCTCTCCAAGAGTATGGGCGGGCGCGTCTTGTTTGAAAATTTGAACTGCACGCTTTCGCCTGGCGTCCGCCTCGGCCTGGTAGGTGCGAATGGCAGCGGCAAGACGACCCTGTTGAAGATTCTCGGCGGCGAACTCGAACCTGACGGCGGCACTGTGCAGCGGGCCGATGGCCTTCGCGTCGTGTATTTCGATCAGAACAGGGAACAGTTGAATCTCGAGGAACCGCTGCGGACAGCATTAAGTCCCTACGGCGATTCGGTGATTTATAAGGACCGTACCATCCACGTGGCCGGATGGGCAAAGCGATTTCTCTTCCGCAACGAACAGTTGGATGTCGCTGTCGGGCGTCTCTCAGGCGGGGAACGAGCGCGGGTGTTGATTGCCCGCCTCATGCTGCAACCCGCTGACCTGCTGTTTCTGGATGAGCCCACCAACGATCTGGATATCGCCACTCTGGAAGTGCTGGAGGAGAACCTCTCCGACTTCCCCGGCGCGCTGGTGCTGGTGACGCATGACCGTTATATGCTGGACCGCGTGTCGACCCTGGTGCTGGGGCTGGATGGAAATCGGGGAGCGAGTCTTTTCGCTGATTATTCGCAATGGGAAGAAGCCCAGTCGAAGGCCGCGGCGAATGTTCCAGACCTTTCACCCAAAACCGCGAAACCGGAACCGGCTGCTCTTATGCAAGCGCCGCCACAGAAGAAAAGGCTATCCTATCTGGAAAATCGCGAATGGGAAACGATGGAAGCTCAGATAGAGGCAGCCGACAAAGAAGTTACTGCCCGCCAGCAGGCGTTGCAGGATCCGGAAATCATGCGCGACCCGAGACGGCTGCAGGAAAGCTACGACCGCCTTCAGGCTGCTCAGCAGGCTGCCGATCAGTTGTACGCCCGATGGGCGGAACTCGAGGTGAAACAACGATGAGAGACAGCATCCGTAGAGCCATCGTGACGGGAGCAGCCGTTCTGACTATTGCTTACGCCGCGGCGCCAGCTGACTATCTGGCGGAAGGCCGCCGCTGGTGGTCGCACATTCAGTACCTCGCCGATGACAAGCTGGAGGGCCGGGACACCGGGAGCGCCGGTCATAAGCTGGCCGCGCAGTACGTCGCCGGCGAGTTCGAACGCACGGGACTGAAGCCCGCCGGTACATCCGGCTACATCCAGCCCGTCAAATTGGAAATCTCGCAAATCGAGGAAGCCGCTTCTTCGCTGGAATTGATCCGTGACGGCAAAGCGCAGCCTTTGACGCTGGGTGAGGATGCTGCCATCGCCCTGCGGTCCGGCGCGGCTCCGGCATTCGAAGGCGGAGCGGTGTTTGCCGGCTACGGTTTTGCCGTGCCAGAGCAGAAATACGATGAACTGCGCGGTCTGGATGTGAAAGGCAAAATCGTGGTCTACCTCACGGGCGGCCCTAAGAACATTCCCGGTGAGTTGATGTCACACTATCAATCCGCCGAGGAGCGCTGGAAGCACATGCATTCCCTGGGTGCCGCGGGAACCGTCGTGATCGCCAATCCTAAGAGCATGGATGTACCTTGGGAACGCGCCGCGTTATCCCGCTTTATGCCCACCATGAATCTGGCCGATTCCGCCGCCGGTGACAGCAGCGGCGTGATGTTGAGCTTGCGCTTCAACGCCGCGAACGCGGATAAGCTGTTTGCGGGCACCGGGCACTCGATACGCGAGATTCTCGCCGCAGCTGATTCGGGCCAGACTCTGCCGAAATTTCCGCTGGCGGTCCGCATTCGCTCGAAGGTATCTGTGAAAAAATCCGCCACCGAATCGCAGAACGTAGCCGGAATATTGCCCGGCGCGGATCCCAAGTTGAAGGGAGAGTACGTCGTGGTCAGCGCCCATCTGGATCACATCGGCGTCGGCAACCCCATAGGCGGGGATAGCATTTATAACGGCGCGATGGATGATGCTTCGGGTATCGCCTCGGTTCTCGAAATTGCCCGCTTTCTGTCCAGGGAGAAGCTTAAACGTTCCGTCCTCTTTCTGGCAGTGACCGGCGAGGAAAAAGGACTGCAGGGTTCCCGGTTCTTTGCCGCCCATCCGACCGTGAAGCTGTCGAGCATCGTGGCTGACATCAACATGGATATGTTTCTGCCGCTGTATCCCCTGAAGTACCTGGTGGTTTACGGACTGGACGAATCCACGCTGGGCGATCAGATGAAGGCGGTCGCCGCCGACGCCGGCGTGGTGTTGCAGAAGGATCCGGAACCGGAGCGTAATATCTTTATCCGCAGCGATCAATATAGCTTCATCAAACAGGGTGTGCCCGCGTTGTTCTTCAAATTCGGCAATCTGCCAGGATCACCGGAAGACAAGATGGCGAAGGAATGGCTACGGCTGCGTTACCATGCCCCTTCCGACGATTTGAACCAGCCCGTCGATTTGGCTGCCGCGGCGCACTTCAATGAATTGATCCGGGAACTGACAATTCGTGCGGCGAACAGTGACGTAAGGCCGGCCTGGAAACCGGAAAGCTTCTTCCGGCGATTTCAAAAGTAACCGCCCGCTTCTTAATGGTGGGCAGACTTCTTCTCGGATTGATGCTCTGGCTTTTGGGCCTCGTTCTTCTCTTCGGCACCCGGCGGGCGCTGGTATTGGACGATAATCGTAATTCTTCGATTGCTGGGATCCTTGGGGTCTTCTTTCTTAAAGGGCTGCTGAGCGGCAAATCCGCGAACCTGGACAATCTGATCCGGCCGAAGTCCATGTACCTGCATCACACGGCGTGCGGCATTGGCGCGGTCTGATGAAAGTTCCCAATTGGTGTAGTCCAACGACTCGCCCATTGGGTTCGCGTCCGTGTGGCCCTCCATCACGATCGTATTCGGCATTTTCCCCAACTCGGCAGCCAACTTGGTCAGGACATCAATGCAGCTCAGACTGGGCTTGGGGTTGCCGCTCTCGAAAAATATGCCCGCCGCGGTTTCCAGCAGTTCGATCCGCAGGCCCTCGCCCGTAATGGTGATTTTCACCTGCTCCTTGATTTTGTCGAGCTCGGGAGCGCTCCGAATCGCCTCATCCAGCTTTTCCTTCAATTTACTCAGATCATTCTTATTGATGGAGAGACTTTCGCCAACTCCTGCCAAGCCGCTGCCGATCTGCTTTCCTTTCCCTTCCGGATCCCGGAAATAGCCGCCGACGGCTTTCTGTGTCTGCTCGCTGGTGCTCAACAACCACAGCACGATGAACAGGGCCATCATCGCCGTGACGAAATCGGCATAGGCTACCTTCCACGCTCCCCCGTGGTGCCCGTGCCCCACCTTTTTCCGTTTGATGATTATCGGTGCCGCGTTTGATTCATCAGCCATGGATCACGCCAATTTCAAAATGTTATTTGTCCGGCCCGCCGCCCTTGCATGCTTTCTCCATGTCATGAAAGGAAGGGCGCAGGTCGTGTGGAATGCACCGCCGGGCGAACTCTACAGCCAGTATGGGCGCCGATCCCTTGATAAACGCCAGCAGCCCGACACGGAGAAAATAGTAGTATTGGGATTCCGCATCGTTCTGCTTGGACATGTTCGCCGCCAGA
The DNA here is from genome assembly GCA_040002435.1 of Bryobacteraceae bacterium. Lineage (GTDB taxonomy): Bacteria > Acidobacteriota > Terriglobia > Bryobacterales > Bryobacteraceae > JANXXV01. The sequence goes on along the minus strand of JBDUEM010000020.1, from coordinate 8,037 downwards.
GGCCCGAAGAAGCCGTAGCACAACAGAATTCCCAGAAACGTCCCCACCAGAGCCGCGGCCACCTTATGGCCAATCTCTTCCGGCGGTCCTCCCAGCGCGCCCATGGTAATTACCACCCCCAACACAGCCGCCACAATTCCCAAGCCCGGCAGGGCATCCGCCATTGTGGTCAGTGCCGCAATCGGTGACGTGGCCTCGTGGTGATGAACGTCCATATCCAGTTCCATCATCTGGTCCAGATCGAAGGGCTGGACCCCGCCGCTTATGGCCATGCGCAGCGTGTCACAAAAGAAATGGAGGGCATGGTGATCCTTGAGAAACTTCGGAAACTTTCCAAATAGCTGGCTTTTTGAGGGTTCCTCGACGTCCGGTTCCAGCTTGACTAGTCCGTTCTTGCGAGCGTACATGAATACATCGCTCAGCATTTTCAGATTTTCCAAATAGAACGCCTTACTATAGCGGCTGGGCATAAAGACAGCGACGGTTTGCTTGGCCATCTTGATGACTGTCGCCAGGGGATTGGCGATCAGCACCGTACCCAGCGCGGCGCCGCCGATGATGACAAGCTCGGCAGGCTGCACCAGGACCAGCAGCTTGCCGTGCTCCATCAAATAACCGCCGATAATGGCGCCGACCACGACGAAAATCCCAATGATTGCAAACATGTTTCGAGAAGGTCTGGACCTCCAAAAACCTTATCGGCGCTGGCCAGGTTTTCTTGTCTTTATCTCCGCAACAGTGACTTCATCGCGATACGCGTTACCCTGGAAGTACCAAGCATGCCGCCCTCCCGGAAGCCCGAAGTAATGAGTCCCGCCGGCTACTGGCCCCAGCTCAACGCGGCCATCGAAGCCGGTGCGGATGCCTGTTATTTTGGCCTCAAGCATTTCAGCGCCCGCGCGAAGGTCGGATTCGATCTGGGCGAACTGCCAGGTGTGATGCGGACACTGCACAGCCGCGGCGTGCGGGGATATCTTACGTTCAACACGCTGATCTTCGAACATGAATTGGCCGAAGCGGCGCGCGCCATCGGTTCCATTGCCGAAGCAGGCGTGGACGCGATCATCGTCCAGGACATTGGCGTGCTCAAACTGGCGCGCCGCATCGCACCGGATCTGGAAATTCACGCCTCCACGCAGACCAGTATCACCAGTGCCGAAGGTGTTGAATTTGCCCTCGCGCTAGGCGCGCACCGCGTCACGCTAGCCCGCGAATTATCACTGCAGGAAGTCGCCGCAATCTACACCCGCACCCAGGCCGACCTCGAAATATTTGTCCATGGCGCGTTGTGCGTAGCCTACTCCGGGCAGTGCTTCTCGTCGGAGGCATGGGGAGGGCGCAGCGCCAACCGCGGCCAGTGCGCGCAGGCCTGCCGCCTACCCTACGAGATGCTGGTGGACGGTGAGCTGAAGCCTCTCGCGGATACGCGCTATCTCCTTTCTCCAGGCGATCTCTCCGCGCTGCGCCACGTGCCGCAGATCATCGAGGCCGGCGTAAGCTGCCTGAAAATTGAGGGCAGGTACAAGGATGTAGACTACGTAGCTTTGACGACACGAGCCTACCGTCAGGCGGTGGACGACGCCTGGGCGGGTCGACCGGCATCCATCACGCCGCGCCAGGAACTGGAGCTCGAGCAGGTTTATTCGCGGGGCCTCGGACCATATTTCATTTCCGGCACCAATCACCAGGCGGTCGTGAATGGGCGCAACCCGCGACATCGGGGAGTGCAGATCGGCACGGTGGTTGCGGTTCATGATGCCAGTGTGTCCGTCCGGCCCGCGGCGGCACATGAGATCGCGCCTCTCAAAGCGGGCGATGGCGTGGTTTTCGATGCGGCAATCTGGCGTAGCCCGCAGGAGCCCGAAGAAGGCGGCCGTATCTACCACGCGCTGCCCCAGCTTAGCGGAGTAGTGGAGCTGACCTTCGCCAACAATGCGGTCAACTTCCGCCGCATCCGCAGCGGCGATCTGCTGTGGCGCACGCATGATCCGGAACTGGATCGCGCCGTGCGGCTCTTCCTGGATCCGGTTGCGCCGGTTGCGAAACAACCGCTGACGGTACATGTAACGGCCAGGGAAAACGAACCACTGCGCATTCGCTGGAGTTTGCCCAAGGGCCTGTCAGTGCACGTCGAGGCGCCTGGTCCTCTGATTCCTGCTCAGAATCGCGGCCTGAACGAAGAGACACTGCGGGCGCAGCTTGGCAGACTGGGGACCACTCCGTATGAGCTTGCCGGGTTGACCGTGGACATCAGCGGCTCGGTCTTTGCGCCGGCGTCACTGTTGAACCAGATGCGGAGGGAGGCTGTCGATAGACTGCAGGAGTTGCAATCGCGACCTCTGGACCGCGTCATCCATCCCGTGCCAGAACTTCGCCGCAGTCTGCAGCCGGCCTCCGCCGCGATTCCCCAACTTCACGTTCTGGTCCGTAATCCGGAGCAACTTGACGCCGCAATCGCCGCCCGTCCGGACAGCATCACCCTCGATTACCTCGACCTCTACGGCCTGCGTCCCTCCGTCGAGCGCGTCAAGGCGGCCGGCGTGCAGGTCCGCGTCGCCACCCCGCGTATTCTCAAGCCAGGCGAAAGCCGCATCGTGGCATTTCTGGTGAGCCTCGATTGTCCTATTCTGGTCCGTGCCACCGGCATTCTCCACACTCTCCAGGAGAGCGCAACCCAGCCTCTGATTGGCGACTTCAGTCTGAACACCGCGAATACATTGACCGCGGAAGCCTACCTGCAAATGGGACTCGAGCGCCTCACGCCCACTCACGATCTGAACGCCGCACAGGTCGGCGCCTTGGCCCGAAGCGTTGGTCCGGAGCGGATGGAAGCAGTCGCCTATCAACATTTGCCGGTGTTCCACACCGAACACTGCGTCTTTTGCCGCTTTCTTTCCACCGGCACCACCTATCGCGATTGCGGCAGGCCTTGCGAGCACCACCGCGTTGCCCTGCGCGATCAAAACGGCCGCGCGCATCCAGTGGTTGCCGATGTCGGGTGCAGGAATACGGTCTTTGGCGCCGAGGCGCAGGAAGCCAGCATGCATCTCGACGCATGGCGCGAGGCTGGACTTTGCCACTTCCGCCTGGAATTTGTGCACGAGTCGGCGGACGAGGTGCGGCGCGTGATCGCCGCATTCCAGGCTGTTCTGAGCGGCGGCAGCAGCGCGGCGCAACTCAGCAGGGAACTGAAGTCCATCGCCCCGGCCGGCGTGACGGAAGGAAGTCTGTTCGTCCCCAAGGACTATCAGCTATTTCCCATCCTGCAGTAGATGGCGGACATCCACAAAGCCGGATTGCTGTTCGTCAGGCAGGGACGGATTCTGCTCTGCCGTAAGAAGCACACGACGGCGCTTCTCATTCTCCCCGGCGGCGTGATTGAGCCCGGCGAGACGGCCGGCGAGTGCTTGCGGCGCGAGTGCCGCGAAGAACTCGGCGACGTGGAAGTTTCGCACATCGAATACCTGGGCGTCTATGAAAGCGCAGCTGCCGGTCAGGAAGGCAAGATGGTTCGCATTGTTTTGTACGGCGGGATCTTGCAAGGTGAACCCGCGGCTCATGCCGAGATACAGGAACTCGTCTGGTTCGGTCCGCTGGACGACCCCATGCGGCTCGCGCCCAGCCTGCGCGACGTCATTTTTCCTGACCTTCGCCAGCGGGGACTGTTTCCGCCCGCGTCATACTAATAGTTTGTCCGAACCCGAAATCATTCCACCCCGCGAAGCGTGGGCTCAATGGATCTCGCCGCAGACCCTGCTCTCGCAGGTACACAACACCGCACCCTATCTAAAGGCACGCCTGCCCGCTCCGGAATCGGGCCGGCTCGTGGAGCTTGGCGCTACCCCCGAGGGGTTCCTGCGCGTCCTCGCCAGTTGGGAGAATATCCATCGCGCCGACCTGCGCCATGCCGAACAATTGCAGGACTACTTCGCGCTCTGCCTCTCCTGCCACCACGCGACCGTAGCCTCGTACGTGCCTACCGATGTCGACACCAAAATCCGCGGCCTGGCGTGGCGGGAAACGCCGGATGTGGAGGTGTTGAAGCCCATGATGCGCTTTGCTCTCGGCGCGCGCGGCTGGACCGACGAGGGAATCTCGACGCGCAACGTGCGCGGGGTGAGCGGCCACAACGGAGAACACTGGAGCGCGATTGCCGGCGGCCTGGGGCGCATGCTCGAACTCGGCGATACTGCGTCGGCCGAAGAAGCTCAGGCGGCCATAGAAGCAGAAATCGACCGGGAACAAGCGGTGTTCGATCAGGTGGCCGCTGAACGCGATGGCGAACTTGATCTGTTGCGTCTCTCCATGACCCTGGCACACAATCGCGGGGACCTTACGCAAGGCATGGGTTTCTGGAAGAAGGTTCCGGCGACGCTGCCGCTGATGGAGCACTTTTCCACGCGTGGCCGCTTCGATCTTGCGGTCAAGATGTACCAGGACACGGGCCTTTCCGCCGAGGGTCACAGACACTATCCGTTGCGTCCCGTGAAGGCGCTGCGCCGCTCGCCGGCGACTCTGTTGCCGCTCTGCCCATTCCTGGACGATTGGGGCGCCGTGGTGGCGGGGCTGCCGGAGATCGACGAAGTCCTCGCCGCGCTGGTGACTGGCTGCCAGAAGCTGAAGGGACAACAGGGCTACTATCGCGCGATTGCAGGTATGTACGCCGCGTCTTCAAGCGCCTTTGACCGCGCCGCCTCCCGCATGCCGAGCGCCACTCAGCGTTTGCTGCGCAGCGCCGAAATGCGGAAGCTGATTGACGTGCCGCGGGTGTCGTTCGAATCGATGATGCGCAAGCGGGCGCGGACGGCACTAGGCAAACTGCGGAATGGGAAGTAGCCGGTCGAGGAAGTCTCTGACAGCCTGCGCGTCGTGACTCGATACCGCAGCATACCCGTCCGGGCGTACCAGGCAAAACTCCCCTTCGCGCAGCGGCTTTCGAATCGCAGGATCCACCAACGCTGGAAACTCCCGCACCAGTTGCTCCGCATCCTCACCGGCCTCCGCGAACAACACGAATCTTGGAGCACTGCCTGCCCCTACCGCTGTTTCGCCTTCCCGGATCGGCGCCCTCTCCCCCGCATGCGCTCCTTTGCCATTCAGCGGGCTCTTTGGATACCCTATCGACAACTCGGTCATCGTATTCGCCATCTTCTCGCGAACCGCCGCCAGCCCGAATACCAAGCTGGCCACGTGATTGCGAATCGATTGCTTGACCTCACCGCGCATCACCGCCACGGTCGTCATGATGCCCGTCGCCTGCAACACAAGATCACCCACCGAGCTTCGTTCCGGGCTATAGCTCCCCAGCAGTGGTTCCGCCGACCCTTCTCCCCGGTGCACCAGCGCTAACTTCCAGGCAAGATTGAAGGCGTCCTGCATTCCGGTGTTCATGCCCTGGCCCCCCGCGGGGCTGTGGATATGGGCCGCGTCGCCTGCGAGAAACACGCGTCCCACTCGATACTGCATCACCTTCCGCTCATTGATGCGGAAGCCTGCAAGCCAGACCGGCTGCGACACCCGAAGCCCTCCCGGCCCTCGCCGGTCGAGCGCATCCTGCACCTCTTCCAGCGTCGGATTCGCCGGCGGCGCCTTTCCCTCCGCGAGTCCGATATCGGCGATCACCCGAAACCTCTCCCGCGTGATGGGGAAAATCGCGAGGACCCCATCGGAGTGCCAGTGAATCTCGATGCCCTCCGGCCTGTGGTCGCCGTCGATATTCACATCGGCGAGAATCCAGTCGCTCATTTGAGCCTCGCCCTGAAACGGGAGACCCAGTTGATGCCGCACTGCGCTGTGTGCGCCATCGCATCCAATCAGCCAGGCAGATTCAATGGTCTCCTCTGCCCCGTCGCTATGCCGGACTGTAGAGACCACGTGACTGCCGTTATCAACGAATCCCACCAGTTCGACCGTTCGCTCTACCTGCACGCCGAGCCTGTTCAAGTGCTCGTCCAATAGGCGTTCGGTTTCGGATTGCGGAATCATCAATGCATAAGGATGTGGAGTCACCACGTCATCCAACGTGACGTGTGCTATCTGTTTCCTGCCTGCAATGATGTCGACCGTGGAAAGCTTGTAGCCCTGCGCGAGGAAGGCGCCGCTGCACCCCGCGCGGTCCAATAACTCGAGGGTCCGGCTCCAGACCACCAGCGCCTTGGACTTGTCCGTACGCTGCGCCGCCTTCTCCACAATACGAACCGGCAAGCCGTATCGCGCCAGTTCGGCCGCCATGGTCAACCCCACCGGACCTGCTCCAACAACCAGTACTCCAGCCTTCATACGCGGGTTAGAAAAGTACTTTCAAAGCGAACTCCATCTGCCGGCTCAAGTTCACCTGGCTCGACACTACACCGAATGCCGCGTTTCCAAATTGCGTGTTGGGAGCGCCGAATACGGGATGGTTCGGAACGTTGAACATCGCCGCGCGGAATTCCACTCTCGCCTTTTCGAACACGTTGAAGGTCTTGTGGAGCGTTGCGTCAATGTTGTTCATTCCCGGTGAACGCACTGTGCCGATAAAAGGGCTGACGTTGCCGTAGGTGAAGTCCGGCGGCTGCGCGAAAGCCGCGGTGTTGAAGTAGTGCCTTAGGCGATTGACGATGGCTCCATCGACGCCTTCCGCCGGGTTGCCAATCGCATTCGGACGGCTGCTGTTAGCTCCGGAGGTGGCCCGCGCCAAGCTGAAGGAGAGTGGGAACCCGGCCTGGAAAGTATCGAAGGTCGAGAGCGCCCAACCGCCCGCCGCCAGATCGAACCAGCGTGACATATTGGTCCCAAAATGCCTTCCGCGACCGACCGGCAGTTCCCATGTGGCAGAAACGGTAAGCCGCTGCGGAACATCAAACGACGTCAGTCCCCTTTCTCTCTGTCGGTCGTAAGCATTGTCCGCATTCGTAAGGTCGCCGATATTCTTGGCGATCGTGTAGGACACCAACGCAGTCACTCCGCCGGACGTCCGCTTCTCCAGTTGCATCTGGAGCGAGTGGTAATGAGAATTTCCATAGGCAGGCGCCGTACGCGTCACGCCCGTGAATTGCGGATAAGGCCGCAGCAACTGCGATTGCGCTACGGTTGCGCCCGCCAGGGAACCGGTTGTAATGATTCCCGCAAATGGATTCGGAACCGGTTGCAGCAGCGCGGTCCCGAGAGAAAGATACTTCGGATCCAGTTGATTCAGGTTCTGGTTAATAGCGCCGGTGAAGTCCGTTGGCGCAGCGGAGATATTGATGGCCCGGCTGCCGACATAGGAAACGGAAACGATGGTGCGCGGCGCAACCTCACGCTGAACATCGAAATGCCAGTTGTGGAATTTCGGCGTCACGTCGGACGGATCCACAAAGTTGACGCTGTTTCCCACTAGCGTCAGCAGCCCCTGCGAATTGCCGATGGGAGGCAGTTGGCCATTGGGAAACGGGTTGCGCAGCAGGTCCTTGGGAGTGATGCCGTCCTGCGTGGGCACCATGGCCGTCGTGTTGCTATACGCGGTGGGGTAGACCACGCCCACCAGCGCAATATAGGTCAAGGCGTATCCAGCGCGAAGTACAGTTTTGTTGTTGAGGCTGTATGCGATGCCGATGCGCGGAGCGAAATTGTTGCGGTCCGGATTGTAAATACCGCGTGGCAGGCCATTCACGCCTGCATAAAGAAGACCGCCGGTCAGGTTCAGGCCCGGCACCTTCAATGGGCTGGGCGTATTGTAGGCGAAGCCGCCGGTGGTGCGGTTGTAGCGCTCCGTGGCAGGCGTCTGGTAATCCCAACGCACGCCAAGATTCAACGTCAGCTTGGAGGTGACGCGGTAGTCGTCCTGGAAGAAAGCGCCGGTGTAGAAATTCTGCAGAGATACGCCAGTTGCCGTATCAATGGACCCGCCACTGGCATAGCCCAGCAGGAATGAAGCCATTGCCAGGCCGGACGTCGGAGTATCGGCGCGCGGTCCGCCGGTCTGCGCGGTATTGAACGAAAACGTTCCGGTGGGGAAGCTATTGGTCAGGAAGTTGCCGCGGAACAGATTGAACTGCACGCCGGTCTTGAACAGGT
>JBDUEM010000019.1:0-46975 GCA_040002435.1 Bryobacteraceae bacterium | reverse complement strand
GGAAGTGGTTCCAAACTCACCTGCTTGATCTCCGTGTCCGTGGTTCCAACCAGCACATGCCCGTGCCAGGGAATGGCGAACATCACCCGGCCATCGCTGGTGTGCGGCACCATGATGGCGCTATCTCCCGGTAGGAACGACCGGTCGAGCACCAGGTGGATCCCCTGGCTCGGCGCGATCATGGGGACGGCGTTAGGTTCGGCCATCTTGCGCACCGCGTCGCCGAAGGCCCCGGTGGCATTGATCACTACTTTGGCGCGGACCGCGATTTCGTCGCCGGACTCCAGATCCACGGCGGATACTCCATCGAGAAAGCCCTCGGAATCCTTGGAAAATCCGGTCACGCGCACATAGTTCAGCAGCGCCGCTCCCTGCTCCGCCGCGGTTTCCATCAGATTGATCAGAAGCCGGGTATCGTCGAACTGTCCGTCGTAGTAGACCACGCCGCCACGAAGGCCTTCAGTCTTGATGCTGGGAAGGCGCGCCAGCGTTTCCTCGCGTGAGAGGATTTCAGAGGTGCCGAAACCGTACTTGCCGGAAAGCAAGTTGTAAACCTTGAGGCCGAGACCGTAGAACGGCGCCTCCCACCAGTCGTAGTTGGGAACCACGAAGGCCAGGTTATGGACGATGTGGGGTGCGTTCTGCCGGAGGATGCCGCGTTCCTTCAACGCTTCCATCACCAGTGAAATGTTCCCCTGCTCCAGGTATCGCACGCCGCCGTGTACCAGCTTGGTGCTGCGGCTGGACGTGCCCTTTCCAAAATCGCTTTGTTCCAGCAGCAGAACCTCGTACCCGCGGGAGGCCGCATCGACGGCGATGCCCGCGCCCGTCGCGCCGCCGCCGATGATTACCATGTCCCATTCGTCCGCTTGCGCGTGAACACGGCTCAGCATTTCCGGTCGGTTCATAGATGGACCGTTACAATCCCAGTTCGCTCAGTCCGGGATGTTGATCCGGACGGCGTCCCAGAGGCCAATGAAATTTCCTGTCCGCTTCCTGAATAGGCAGGTCGTTGATGCTCGCGAATCTCAGACGCATCAGCCCGTTTTCATCGAATTCCCAGTTCTCGTTGCCGTAGGACCGAAACCACTCTCCTGCCGGGTTGTGGCATTCGTAGGCGAACCGCACGGCGATCCGGTTTCCCTCGAAGGCCCACAATTCTTTGATCAGGCGATAGTCCAGTTCGCGCTGCCACTTGCGCGTCAAAAATGCGACGATCTCTTCTCTCCCGGCCGGAAACTCAGAGCGGTTTCTCCAGCGGGAGTCGACTGTGTAGGCCAATGCAACTTTGTCAGGGTCGCGCGAGTTCCAACCGTCTTCCGCCAGTCGAACCTTCTGAATCGCAGTCTCGCGTGTGAATGGCGGCACGGGAGGACGCGCCACGCTTGTCGTCATGAGCCCAAAATACCATCGAGCGGGGGCTGCCCGGACCAGGAGCGGCCCCCGCTCGATAAGTAGCGGTTAGTAGCGGTAAGTGTCCGGCTTGTAGGGACCGTCCGGCGAAACGCCGATGTAGTCGGCCTGCCGTGTGGTCAGAGTCGTCAGCTTCACGCCGATTTTCTCCAGGTGCAACCGGGCCACTTCCTCATCGAGATACTTGGGCAGCGTGTAGACGCCCACCTTGTAGGTGTCCTTGTTCTTCCAGAGGTCCAACTGAGCCAGAGTCTGATTCGCGAAGCTGTTCGACATCACGAAGCTGGGGTGGCCCGTGGCGCAACCCAGATTCACCAGGCGGCCTTCGGCGAGCATGAAGATCGCGTGGCCATCGGGGAAGGTGTACTTGTCCACCTGCGGCTTGATATTCAACCGCTCCACTCCAGGCGCCTGGTTCAACAGGTCTACCTGGATTTCGTTATCAAAGTGGCCGATATTGCAGACAATCGCCTGATCTTTCATGCGGCTCATGTGTTCGAGCGTCAGAATATCCACGTTGCCGGTACAGGTTACGTAGATGTCACCCAGTCCCAGGGTGTCTTCCACCGTGGTCACCTGGTAGCCTTCCATGGCGGCCTGCAGCGCATTGATCGGATCGATCTCGGTGACAATGACGCGGGCGCCCATGCCGCGGAGCGACTGCGCGGAACCCTTGCCCACGTCTCCGTATCCGCAGACCACCGCGACTTTGCCGGCCATCATGACGTCGGTCGCGCGCTTGATTCCATCAGCCAGAGACTCGCGGCAGCCGTAGAGATTATCGAACTTCGACTTGGTGACCGAATCGTTCACGTTGATTGCGGGGACCAGCAGTTTTCCTTCCTGCTGCATCTTGTATAAACGGTGCACGCCGGTGGTGGTCTCTTCCGAGACGCCGCGCCATTCGGCTACCATGTTGTGCCAGCGCTTCGGATCTTCGGCGTAAACCTTCTTCAGCAGGTCCTTGATCACCTTTTCTTCGTGGCTGCCGGACGGACTGTTAACCCAGTCGCTGCCGTTCTCGAGCTCGTAACCTTTGTGCAGCAGCAGCGTGACGTCGCCGCCATCGTCCACCACCAGTTCGGGGCCTTTGCCGCCAGGGTGGCTCACGGCTCTGTAGGTGCATTCCCAGTATTCTTCCAGGGACTCGCCTTTCCAGGCAAACACGGGAACTCCGGCCGCGGCAATGGCCGCCGCTGCGTGGTCCTGGGTCGAGAAAATATTGCAACTGGCCCAACGCACATCGGCGCCGAGGTCGACCAGGGTTTCAATTAACACGGCCGTCTGAATCGTCATGTGCAGGGAACCGGTGACGCGGACGCCCGCCAGCGGCTGATCCGTCGCGTACTTCTTGCGGATGGACATCAAGCCCGGCATTTCGAATTCAGCGATCGAAATTTCCTTCCGGCCCCAATCGGCCAGATTGATATCGGCTACTTTGTACTCTGTAGCCACAGGATTAGTGAGGACAGTGCTCATATATGTTTCTTGCTCCGTGGAACAGGATAGCACAAATCAATCAAGAAATCATGATTTCTTGATACAATAGGAGAAATGGCGGGATTTCTGAAAGCATTGCGGCTGCTGGGCGATGAAGGCCGCGTACGGATTCTACGGCTGCTGGAGAAGGAAGAACTGAGCGTCGCCGAACTACAGGAAATACTCGGCATGGGCCAAAGCCGTATCTCCATGCAGCTTTCGCAGTTGAAGCAGGCCGGTTTTGTCGAGGTGCGGCGCGCGGGCCAAAAGAGCCTATACCGGTTAACCGCGCCCGCCGGTTCCAAGGCAATCCTCAGCGAGACATTGGAGCGGAGCACCGCCGAGATCGGCGCCGCACGGCAGGACGACGGCGCGCTGGAACTGATTCTCAACAAGCGCAAGAACAAGCTGCGAGGGTACTTCGATGAACTCGCCGGCCGCTTCGGGCGAAACTACGTTCCGGGCCGCAGTTGGGAAGGGTTGGCCGAAGTGCTGCTACGGCTGCTGCCGCCGCTGGTGATCGCCGATCTGGGAGCGGGCGAGGGCACCATCGCCCTCCTGCTGGCGCAGCGTGCGGCGCGGGTCATCGCCGTGGACAGTTCCCCCAAGATGGTGGAGTATGGCTCCGGTGTGGCGCAAAGCAATGGGGTGAAGAATCTGGAATATCGCCTGGGCGATCTGGAAGAGCTTCCCATCAAGAACGGCAAGGTGGACCTGGCTTTGCTGCATCAGAGTCTGCATCACGCAATGCATCCGCAGAAGGCTATCACGGAGGCCCATCGCATTCTGCGGCCCGGCGGACGGATCGTGATTCTTGATCTGGTGAAGCACGGCTTTGAGGAGGCGCGCGACCTCTACGCAGATGTGTGGCTCGGATTTTCGCAGATCGAACTGATGGAGATGCTCCGCGCGGCTCAGTTCGAAGACATTGAAGTCTCGGTAGTTCATCGTGAAGAAGTGGCGCCGCATTTTGAGACACTAATGGCTGTGGGTCTTCGACGATGAGAATCCTTACAGCCGCAGCATTCTCTGTTTTCGCAGCGATCGCGAGCGCACAAACGCCGGCCGCTAACAATTACACCGGATCAAAGGCCTGTGCAGCCTGTCATCCGGCCACGTTTGAGCGCTGGAAAAAGACTCGCATGGCAAACGTGGTCCAGGATCCGAAGGAGCATCCGGAAGCGATCATTCCGGATCTCACTAAACCTGATCCGCTGCTGACGTTCAAGAAAGAGGACATTGCCTTCACGTACGGCAGCAAATGGAAACAGCGCTATTTCAAGAAAGTCGGCGACGACTATTTTGTTCTGCCGGCGCAATGGGACATTAAGAACGCCATCTGGCGGCCTTATTACGTCAAACCGGGAACAGACTGGTGGGTGCCGCATTACCCTGCCGATCAGATGCAGCGGCACACGGGACCTTTGTGCGACGGCTGCCACTCGGTCAACTACAACGTTGCCACGAAGCAGGTAACGGAGTGGAACGTAGGCTGCGAAAAATGTCATGGACCCGGAGCCGCGCACGTGAAGAGTCCGTCGCGCGCCAACATCGTCAATCCGGCGCGGCTCGATTTCGTTCGTGCCAATGACGTCTGCCTGCAATGCCATACGCAGGGCAAGCCGAAGAACAATCCGATCAACGGCAAATATTACGACTGGCCGGTCGGTTTTGTCCCCGGCAACCAGCTAAGCGATACCTGGGAACTGGAAGAACACAGGCTGGGAGAGACAACGTTCACGCACTTCGCCGAGGATTCCGCGCACAAGAATCGCATGCAGGGCAACGATTTCGTCACCAGCCGTATGCATGCGCGCGGCGTGACGTGCTTCAACTGCCACGATGTTCATGGAACCGCCAACGCGGCCGATGTCATCAAGCCCGGGAACGCGATGTGCCTTACCTGCCACGGCCCGCACTCGCCCAACGGACCTTCGGGAACTTTGGAGCAGCATACTCATCACAAGCCAGCCAGTGCGGGCAGTGAATGCATTGCCTGCCACATGCCTGCAATTGCGCAGACGATTGCCGATGTGAATGTCCGCAGCCACACGTTCCGGTTCATCACACCGGCGGCAAGCGAGAAGTATAAAATTCCGAACGCGTGCACCACCTGCCATAGAGGCCAGACCAACACATGGGCAACGAAGCAGCTGGAATCCTGGCCGAACTTTTCGTCGTGGCGAATGGCGCAATAAGCTATCCGGCGCCCAGGCACTTGATGGAATTCGGCAGCACGGATCCGTCGTCCTGCCTAGCGCTGAACTGAACACCCCAGCTCCAGACGTCCTCGCCTTTGGCATGACGGACCATCAACCGGCAGACATAGACCGCCTGCCCGGCCTCTGTTCCTGGAGTCACGGAGGTGATCAACGAATTGCCGCCGTCCGGAGCCGCAAGCTCCGCCAGGTAGCCCGCCAGATATCGGCCAATCGTCTTGTCGGTGGTTTCGGTGCCGAAGCCGTTGCAGGTGGAATCAGACAGCGGCGCCTGCGAGCTTGCGAGGGCTGCTTCGATCACGTCTTTTGAAGTAGGCGGCAAATGCGCCACCTTCACCGTTGCCGGGCCGCGGCAGGCGGGAGCCGCCAGGCATAGGATGGCGAGGAGCGCCAATCTCACGGCGCCGATCCCCAAAACATGGCGTTGTCGGGCGCCGCGTAGTGGTTGCTGAACTCATCGGGCGTCTGAGAGACCACCTGGCGGCGGCTGTTTGAGTAGTGATAAATCGTCCGCGGTCCGCCGATGAAAATTCCGATATGTTTACGCGGGACGTTGACCATCACTTTCGTCTTGGTGTTGACGTTTGACGCTCTGGTGATGAATACCAGACCCCAGAATAGAGGAGTCGGCAGTTCGTCCCATTTCCCCACCTGCAAACAGCGAAGCATCACTTCCTGCACGCGGATGCATGCCGCGGTACCCGTGCCTCCTTGCATCATGCGGCAAGTGGCGCCGAACTGATATCCGAGGACGTGACTGACAAAATGCGCGCAGTGATTGTCGGAATCACTGCTGTATCCGTTGGGACAAATGTCGCGAATGTGCTTACCGAGCAGCGCCTTCAGGGAGGTTTCAGTTAGGGGCATCGGTCCACTCCTTTACTCACAATAGGCTATCAAAATGCGCGAAATCAGTTGGCCCGGGCGCGGTCGCCGGCGTATGTATAATCGTGATCGTGGCAGCCGCATGGGCTGCCGCTCATTCCTATGCCGAAACTCATTCTCCAGGCCACGCGCATCACGGCCGCAGGAAACAAACCCAAGCTGATTGATGAATACATCGGCCGGGTGAACACTGGAACTTCGGAGGCCAGCATTGCACATATGCGCAGCCCCTCCGGGTGGGTGGAACCAGGCCAGGCCCCTGCATTCGAAGAATTCACGATTGTATTACGTGGCATGCTGCGCGTGGAACATAAAGATGGGATAACCGAGGTGCGGGCAGGTCAGGCGATCGTGACCAGCCCCGGCGAATGGGTGCGCTACAGCACTCCTGAACCGGAAGGCGCCGAGTATATCGCCGTCTGTCTACCAGCCTTTTCCATGGACACCGTGCATCGCGATCCTGAATAGCCAGCGTCAGCGATTTCTCTTGCAAATCGATCGCCCTTGGTTCATACTCCCCTGGATATCTTGGGCATTTACACGAAATCCGCCGCATCGCTTTTGCTCGGCGCGAGCTTGTTGCTCCCCCAGACTCCGCCAGCGAAAACGAAAGACCCCGTCATCCGCCTCCACAACGACCGGCGCGACCGGCAGGCTCAAAACGCACAGAAGATTGCGGGCGAGGTGACAAATGGCCAGCTATTCGATGCGGAACTGAAGAATCTCGATAAACTGTCCCGCCTTTCGGCGGATCGCATCTTCAGCAGCGCCCGCCGCGCCGCCTTTGCGACTCTCGACTCTGTGTATCTGTGGGATGAGATGGGGACATCCGTTGACGAATGGTCCAAGACCCTACTGGCTCCGGTGCCGGACGACGATTGGAAGAAGCTGCAAAAGGAGCTTCTGGATCAGATCGCCGCCGTAAACAGGGAGATCGCCGCGAACCGCCCAGTCGATCCTGCGCGGCCGCCATTGCTGGACGACATCGAAGCCTTGTCCGGCGCCGGCGAATTCCTGGACGTAGCGAGGGGGCACGCCTCCAAGGACACCGGCATCACCCCGGCAGACATTCGAGTGGTGAAGCAATTGACCGATGCGGCCAGTCAGATCGCTTCGATCATCAGCGATTACTACAGCACCGCGAACATTCCAAGCGCCTCCAGCGCTGTCCGCGATATGAAAGTGCGATTGCTGCGGGCGGAGATCGACCACATTACAACGGAATCCAGAATTCAATCCCGCCGCGCGGCCGCTATTGTGGACCTGCGGCATCTTACTACTCCTTTGGCGGATGGCCTCGCCTGTCTACGCACCGGCAAGACGAGAGCCGGTCGCGGGCGCCTGATCGCCGTTGACGACGAAGATCGGGTCGTCGAATTGACTCCGCTCGATCGCATCCAGGACCGCGAGCAGGTGGAAACAACTCTGCGCCGTTACGTGCGGAAAGCAATGCTGGCGCGCCAGAGCGCGGACGCCTGCCTCACGGCGCAATTGAGTGGAGCCAACCGGACTTGTCCCAAGGAAGAGCAGGCGGCCTCAGACGAGAAACAAAAGCTGCTGTTTCTGGTCGGCCTGTTGCAAACCTGGCCCGCCCTGGCGGCGCGTGTGGCTACTCCCAGCCGCCTTGCCGAATCGCGCCTCGCCCAGGAAGAGAGGCGCTATGCCATTCGCCGCGACGCCATTATCGCCAGAAGTTATGAAGCCGTCATCGGAACGGGAGCGCAGCGCCTTGCCGCCTACTACCAAGGGGGCATTCGCCCGGAGACCTTGGCGCAACTGGTTCAGGCGCTCGCAACTGCCGGCCTGATTCCAACCATCGCACTCAAATGAGAATCGCCGCCATCTGCGTCAGCCTGCTGTTGCTTGCCTCCTGCGGCGACACGGTGGTGGAGCAGTACGCCAATTCGCTGCGTGAAGTGCTGCGGCAATACAGCACCCAACTGGACGCGCGGATTAAGGCAGATCAACAAATGTACCGCGACCTGGCGCAGAACTTCAGCGTAGAAGCCGAGCGCGAGGTATACGAGACACTCAGCCTCGAGCGGAATCAGCAGGCAGCGCGCATGACTGAGCTGTTGATTGAGGGCAAAGCCGTGTTGAGCGACGTCCCGGAGATGCAGCGGCGCACCAATGTCATCGAGTTTGACCGGACCCGGGAATACTTCGAAACCGAACTGGCAGGCGTGGAGCGATACACGCCCGGCATTCAGGACCTGCAGGTGGATCTCAAGAAACTCAGCGCCCTCAGCAAGGCGCTGGACGATCTGGCGCTGGAGCCCGGCCTGCAGGCGCAGCTCGGCGATTTGGTGGATTTCGGCAAGGCGTTTCAGAGCGAACACGAGCTGCAGACTTGCAAGGATGTGGAACGGCGGTTGGCCATTGCCAAGGACAGTCTGCAGGATCTCGCCGCTGAGAAGAAGCTGAACCCGCTTGCGACGAATATGGCGCTCGACACTAAAATTACCGCTATAACCGCTGAGAAGGCGTCGCTGGACGCGCAGTTGCTGAAGGATTCGCGGTTCAAGAATAAGAAGTGCCAGTAAGGAGGCCCCATGCCCGCTCCCGAGGACGATAGGAAACCGAGTACTCCAACCGTTCCGGCCGGCTTGGCGTCCGGATCAGCTCCGGGCATTGCGGTTAACCTGACAAAAGTAGACCGCATCGCGATGATAAAGGACAGCATTGCGGCGGCCGAGTCGATTGCTGTGGAGGCGGACGCGCGGATGGATTCTCCCGATGGGGTGCAAGCATCCCGCGCGCGCAGGATCGCAATTGACGCGCGGAATAAGCGCGACGACCTGAACGAAGTCCTGATTTTCCTGACGAACAAAGACGTCTTGAAGCCTATACCGGCCGACGACATCCGGCGGCTGGACGAACTTGGGGATGAGATCGACGGCCGCATCCATGCCGGCGCGCTAGTGAGCGCAACGCTCAAGATTCTGACCGTGACACTGAATTCGGTCGCCTCCATAGGCCAGATCCTCGACGAACGCGTGTAACGGGAAGCAAACCGCAGGAATCCAAGCCGATTGACGCTCCGGTTCGGCTTCGATACACTTAGTATTTTGGTCTACTTCGCCCCTCGTTCATCCGCAGGTTAAGGAAGAGTCCAATCAGCCCGGCGGAATGTCGCTTGGCATCATAAGGAAGCAATCATAAAGATGGCAAATAGTCTTAGGCACATTTTTACGTCGGAGTCAGTAACAGAAGGACATCCCGACAAGATGGCGGATCAGGTTTCAGACGCTGTTCTGGACGCCGTATTGAAGGATGACCCGACGGGCCGGGTGGCGTGCGAAGTTCTGGTTACCACCGGAATTTGCGTCGTTGCCGGCGAAATCACTACCACCACGTACGTAGATGTGCCGAAGCTGGCGCGCGAAGTCATCAACGACATCGGCTTCAACAACGCTGCTTACGGTTTCGATGGCAAGACCTGCGCCGTATCAAATATGATCCAGGCGCAGTCGCCTGACATCGCCATGGGTGTGGACACCGGCGGCGCCGGCGACCAGGGGCTGATGTTCGGCTATGCCTGCGACGAAACGCCGGAGCTGATGCCGCTGCCGATCATGATGGCGCATAAGCTGGTGCGGCAACTGAGCGACATCCGGCGGTCAGGCAAGCTCGGCTTCCTGCGGCCGGACGGGAAATCGCAAGTCAGCGTGGAATACGTGGATAACAAGCCGGTACGGATCGATGCAGTGGTAATTTCGACGCAGCACGATGACGATGTCACCACGGAAACCCTGCGCGCCGAAGTGAAAAAGCACATTATCGATGCAATCATCCCGTCAAATATGGTGGATTCCGGCACGAAGTATCACATCAATCCTACTGGCCGCTTCGTCATCGGCGGACCGCACGGCGATACGGGTTTGACGGGACGCAAGATCATTGTGGATACCTACGGCGGCATGGGACGCCACGGCGGCGGCGCATTCTCGGGCAAAGATCCGACGAAGGTGGATCGCTCGGCCTGCTACATGGCGCGCTATATCGCCAAGAACATTGTCGCGGGCGGACTGGCGACTCGCGTAGAAGTACAGCTTGCCTACGCCATCGGGGTGGCTGAACCTGTTTCCGTTATGGTGAATACCTTTGGAACTGGAACTGTGCCGGATGCGCGAATCGTCGAGTTGATCCGCTCCACGTTCGTGCTGACGCCCAAAGGAATGATCGACAGTCTGAAACTGCGCCGGCCGATCTATCGGCTGACGGCAGCGTTTGGGCACTTCGGACGCACCGAAAGCACGTTTTCCTGGGAAGCTACCGACAAAGCCGAAGCATTGCGAAGCGATGCCCAGGTTGCGACCGCGGCTCACTAACCAACCGCCGGGCGGGCTTCAGGGCCCGCCCTCGCGGCACTTACTATGACGACCAACGCAACAGTCACCGCGCCGTGCGACGTGAAAGATATCACTCTCGCCGACGCTGGCAGGCGGCGGGCCGACTGGGCGTTCCAGCAGATGCCGGTTTTGCGGACCATCCGCAAACAATTTATCAAGGCTCAACCATTCGCCGGAATTCGCGTTTCCGCTTGTATGGAGGTAACTCCAGAGACCGCGAATTTGATGATCACGCTTCGGGACGGCGGCGCCAACATCGTCTTGTGCGCTGCCAGCCCGGAGTCCACGCAGGATGAAGTGGCCGCTTCCCTGGTCCGCGACTATGGCATTCCGGTCTACGCGATCCAAGGCGCGGCGGTGGAAGCCTGCGAAGCGCATGTTGCAGCGGCGTTGGACCACAAACCACAGATCACCATGGACGATGGCGCGGGGCTGGTCACCGCCATCCACGCCAGACGGCAGGACTTGCTTGGCGAAGTGCTGGGAGGCACGGAGCGGACCGCCAGCGGCGCGGCGCGCCTGCAATCCATCGCTGCGCAAGGTGCGCTGGGCTATCCGGTGATCTCTGTCAGCGGAGCGCAGACGCAGTATCTCTTCGATAATCGCTACGGCACCGGCCAGAGTACGCTTGATGGAGTGATCCGGGCCACGAATCTGCTGATCGCCGGTCTGAATGTGGTGGTCTCGGGTTATGGCTGGTGTGGCCGGGGCGTTGCCATGCGGGCCAGGGGATACGGCGCCAGTGTCATCGTTACCGAGATCGACCCGATCAAGGCGATTGAGGCGGTGATGGATGGCTGCCGCGTGATGACGATGACCGAGGCCTCCGCCATCGGCGACGTCTTCATCACCGTCACCGGAAGCAGGAACGTGATCGGCCGCGATCATTTCGATAGACTGAAAAGTGGAGCAATTCTCTGCAATTCGGGGCATAACGGCGTGGAGATCGACGTGGAAACTTTGGGCAAGGCCGCATCCTCACGACGGGAGACCCGCGAGAATGTGGCGGAATTTTCCATGCGCGACGGCCGGAAAATTTATGTCCTGGGAGAGGGGCGTTTGATAAACCTCGCATCCGGGGAAGGCCGCCCGGCATCTGTGATGGATATGAGCTTCGCTAACCAGGCGATGGCTCTAGAATATCTCCTCAGAAATCACGCTACCCTGGAGAAGAAGGTCCACCAGGTTCCCGCTGAAATTGACAAACAGGTTGCCGGATGGAAGCTCGACTCGATGGGCATCAAAATCGACCGTCTCACCGCGGAACAGGAAAAATATCAGGTAAGTTGGCAGGAAGGAATCTAAGAACCTCAACACATGGCTTTGATCGAAGGTTGCAAGCACGAATTTGAAATAACCGTACCGGTGGACCAGATCCGGGCGGAGACAGACCGCGTGGTCGCCAGCATTCAGAAGCGGGCGAATCTGCCCGGATTCCGGCCGGGTAAGGCACCCGCCAGTCTCATACGTAGCCGTTTCCAGGCGGAAATCCGCCAGGATGTGCTGGAGCACATCCTGCCCAAGGCATTCCGGGCGAAGGCGGATGAGGAGCAGTTGGATGTGGTGGGCACTCCGAATGTTACCGATGTTCATTTTCACGATGGTGAGCCGCTGCGCTTCAAGGCGGAATTCGAAGTGGCCCCTACGGTGGATCTAAAGGAATATCGCGACCTGCCGATTGCTTATGATGAGAAGCCTGTTACGGACGCCGATATCGACGAGCGCATCGAGTCCCTCCGTAACCAGAAGGCGGAGTTCGTTAACGAGGATCCTCGCCCCCTGGGGGACGGCGATTACGCGGTGGTTTCGCTGAAGAGCATTGGCGGATTAGACGGTCCGCCGATTGAAAATAACGAGATGGTTCTCCATTTGGGCGACGCCGAAACGATGCCGGAGTTCACGGAAAATCTCCGCGGCATGACGCCCGAAGAAGAGAAGGAATTCGACGTTACCTATCCGGAAGATTATGCCCAGGACCGCATTGCCGGGAAGACGGTTCGATTCACCGTGATGGTGAAAGCGGTCCGCCGCAAGGAACTTCCTGAATTGAACGACGAGTTCGCGCGCGACCTGGGAGACTACCAAAATCTGGAGGAACTCCGGGAGGCGATCCGCAAGGCCATTGCCGCCGAAAGTCAATACGCGGCGCAGCAGGCAGCCAAGGTGAAGCTGGTGGATGAACTGGTGAATACGCACGATTTTCCCATTCCGGAAGCTTTCATTGAACGCCAGATTCAAGCCCAGGTGGAAGGCTATTTGCGGGAGATCGCGGGACGCGGCGTGGATCCGAACACGCTGAAGCTCGATTGGGAGCAAATCAAGAAGTCCCAACGCGAGAAGGCCATTCGCGATGTGAAGGGCTCGCTGCTTCTGGAGAAGGTGGCAAATACCGAAGCCATCCATACGACCAACGACGAAGTAGACCGCGAAATTCAGCGCTTCGCGCGCCAGGAGCGCGAGCCGGCGGCGGCCATCCGCATGAAGTTCGAGAAGGATGGTACGCTGGGCCGTATAGCCGCTCGAATCCGGACGGAGAAGACGTTGAACTTCCTGTTCGAGCACGCCCGGAAGTCGGCGACGGCGGCCGATTGAAGGATCCCGTAATTTGGGGTGATAATGGAATCATGGGGAATTTGAAAGTGGGAGGAACTTCTTGAAGCGTACCGGCACTGATGAATCGCTGCGATGCTCCTTTTGCCATAAAAGCCAGGACGTCGTCGGCAAGTTGATCTCCTCCCCTAGTGATTACCCCCGAGCTTACATTTGTGACGAGTGCATCGCCGTATGCAACTCGATCCTTGAAGACGACCGCCACGACCAGCCCTATGGCGTTCCGAATAAGCTGCCGAAACCGCTCGAGCTGAAAGAATATCTTGACCAGTACGTCATCGGTCAGGACGCTACCAAGAAGAAGCTGGCAGTGGCGGTTTACAACCACTACAAGCGGATTCAGATGAACAAGCAGCGCGGCGACGTCGAGCTGTCGAAGTCGAACATCATGTTGATCGGTCCGACGGGAACCGGCAAGACGTTACTTGCCCAAACACTGGCGCGGATCCTCGATGTGCCGTTCGCCATTGTTGACGCAACCACGCTTACCGAGGCGGGCTACGTCGGCGAGGACGTCGAGAATATCGTGCTGCGGCTGCTGCAGAATGCCGACTGGGATGTGCAGCGCTGTCAGCAGGGCATCATTTATATCGACGAGATCGACAAGATTGGCCGGAAAGATGAAAATCCGTCCATCACACGCGATGTTTCGGGCGAAGGCGTGCAGCAGGCGTTATTGAAGATATTGGAAGGGACGGTTGCCAACGTTCCGCCGCAAGGTGGACGCAAGCACCCGCACCAGGAGTTTACTCCGGTGGACACGACTAACATCCTGTTCATCTGCGGCGGGGCTTTCGTCGGCTTAGAGAAAGTGATTGGCCGACGCGTGGGCACCAAGTCGATGGGCTTTGTCAACCCGGACGATGCTGAGTCCGGCAACGGACGGCGCGGTTCGGCAAAGAAGATGACCGAGGCGCACCTGATGGAGCAGATTCAGCCCGTGGATCTGATCAAATTCGGATTCATCCCGGAGTTTATCGGCCGTCTGCCTGTCGTGGCGGTACTTGAGGAGCTGGAGAAGGAAGCGCTGGTTCAGATTCTGACCAAGCCCAAAAACTCCATCGTCCGGCAGTACCAGAAACTGTTCGAGTTCGAAAATGTTAGACTAAAGTTTACTGACGACGCGCTGGAGGCCATTGCCTTGCTGGCCATGGAACGGAAGGTTGGAGCGCGAGGCCTGCGAATGATCCTGGAAGACCTCATGCTGGATCTGATGTATTATCTCCCGTCGTACAAGAAAGTTCGAGAATTTCTGGTCACCAAAGAGATGGTGATGACTCAAAAGATCAATATGGCGTTGCTCGAAAAAGCAGGCTGAGTTCCGGTCTTAATTTGCCGTTTCCGATTCCTGCCTAAGAGAATTCGCGGTTCCTTCACCATTCACAAATCATGCTCACATCAAAAGAGAAATCCGACAGCAAGCGATTACCCATGATGCCCATCCGGGATGTCGTTATATTCCCGTACATGATGACGCCGTTCGTCGTGGGCCGGGAATCGAGTGTCCGCGCGCTGGAAGAGGCGCTGGCAGGCGACAAGAAGATTTTTCTTGCCACGCAGCATGACGCATCGATAGACGAACCCCGGCCGGACGAAATCTTCAGTGTCGGTACGGTGGCAAACATCGTGCAGAGCCTGAAGCTGCCTGATGGAAACATCAAGGTGCTGGTGGAAGGTGTGGAGCGGGCGAAGATTGTTACGGTCACCGAGGACGAAGGTTTTTTCCGTGCCGTAGTGAAGACATTCGGCTTCAAGGTGGAGTCCGGTCCGCAACTGGATCAGTTGACGAACCGCGTAACGGGTCTGTTTGAGCAGTACGTCAAGCTGAGCCAGAACCTGAACTACGAAACTATGATCGCCGCCATTCGTGTGGACGAGCCGGGCAAACTGGCAGACACAGTGGGCGCGAACCTGCAGCTGAATATCGAAGAGAAGCAGGAACTACTCGAAATTTTCGATCCCATCGACCGGCTGACCCGCGTGGCGGAGATGCTGGATATCGAGATCGAGAAGCTCAACGTGGACCGCACGATCCAGGGCCGCGTGAAGCGCCAGATGGAAAAGGCGCAAAAAGAGTATTACCTGAACGAGAAGATCAAGGCGATTCAGAAAGAGCTGGGCCGCGGCGAAAAGAGCGAAATCGACGAACTGAAGAAGAAGATCGAGTCGTCGGGAATGACCAAGGACGCCAGCGATAAGGCCATGGCCGAGTTGAAGCGTCTCGAAAACATGCCGCCGATGTCGGCGGAATCTACCGTTTCGCGTAACTACCTGGACTGGCTGCTGGCTGTACCGTGGAAGAAGAAGAGCAAGGAAATCCGCGATCTTCTGTTTGCGCAGCAGGTCCTGGAATCGGACCACTACGGCCTGGAGAAGATCAAGGAACGCATCCTGGAATTTCTGGCGGTGCGCCGGCTGGTGCAGAATCCGAAAGGCTCCATTCTCTGCTTCGTCGGACCTCCCGGCGTGGGTAAGACTTCGCTGGGTATGTCGATCGCGAAGGCGACCGGCCGCAAGTTTATCCGGATGTCGCTAGGCGGCGTTCGTGATGAAGCTGAAATTCGCGGACATCGCCGTACGTACATCGGCGCGCTTCCGGGCCAGATTCTTCAGATGATGAAGAAGGCGGGCACGCGCAATCCGGTGTTCATGCTGGATGAGATCGACAAGATGGCGGCGGATTTCCGGGGCGACCCCTCGGCTGCGCTGTTGGAGGTTTTGGATCCGGAACAGAATTACATGTTCGTGGACCACTACCTGGATGTCGAGTACGATTTGAGCCAGGTCTTTTTCGTAGCCACTGCGAATGTGATGCATACGATTCCGCCTGCCCTGCAGGACCGGATGGAAGTGATCCGGTTGTCAGGCTACACGGAACTGGAGAAGCTGGAAATCGCCAAGAAGTTCCTGGTCCAGAAGCGGATGAAGGAAACGGGACTCAGCGACAAGCAGATTGAGATCACCGACGATGGGTTGAAGGCTCTGATTGAGTACTACACTCGTGAAGCCGGAGTTCGAAATCTGGAACGGGAAGTCGGAAATCTTTGCCGCAAGGTAGCCCGCCGGATTGTGAACGCGCAAAGCGGCGAGACTGCCTCAGAACTTCCGAAGATCGTAATTAATGCGGCTGCCGTGACGGAGTTTCTAGGTCCGCAGAAGTTCCGCGATCTCCGTACGGATAGAAAGAATGAAGTGGGCGCCGTCACCGGCCTCGCCTGGACGGAAGTGGGCGGCCAGATTCTGACTACCGAGGCCACTACCATGGAAGGCCGAGGCAAGCTGACAACCACCGGGAAGCTGGGCGACGTGATGCAGGAATCGGCGCAGGCGGCGATGAGCTATCTGCGGTCGAGAGCCCATATCTTCGGATTGCCGCGCGACTTCTACCGCCATTTGGACATTCACGTCCATGTGCCGGAGGGCGCCATTCCGAAAGATGGCCCATCGGCGGGAATTACGATTGCCACTTCGCTGGTGAGCGCGTTGACTGGGATTCCGGTCCGCGGCGACCTCTGCATGACCGGCGAGATTACGCTAAGAGGTAAAGTATTACCCATCGGCGGGCTGAAGGAAAAGCTGATGGCGGCACACCGCCACGGCATCCGCGAAGCGATTCTTCCGAAGGACAACGAGAAGGATCTGCCGGATATTCCGGAATTGATCCGGAATGAGATGAAATTGAATTTTGTGGAATCGATGGACGAAGTCCTGAAAATCGCCCTGGAACGGGAGATTGTGGCGCTGCCGATGCCGGCCAATCCGGTGGAAATCGCGCAAAGGGCGGCGGAAGAGAATTTGACCCATTAGGGTTGAGATTTCTGAGGCAGTTCATTTCGAGACCGTTCATTTTTGAGACAGTTTAATGGAAGCGGAACATATTATCAGTGCCGCCGGAATGGAGCAGTTTCCGGCGGAGTCGCTTCCGGAAATCGCTTTTTTAGGTAGAAGCAACGTCGGTAAAAGCAGCCTGTTGAATTATCTGACAGGGAAGAAGGGATTGGCGTACACTAGCGCTAACCCCGGTTGTACCCAGTTGATTAATTTCTATCGCGTGGATGGAAGTTGTCACTTCGTGGATCTGCCCGGATACGGATACGCCCGGGTTCCTCTGGACGTCAAAGCCCAGTGGAAGGAACTCATCGAATCCTACCTCCTGAACAGGAAGACGCTGGAGCTGGCAGTTGTTCTGCTGGATGCCCGTAGAGGGTGGATGGAAAAAGATCTGGAACTCAAGGACTGGCTGGAGTGCCAGAACTTGCAGTATGTGGTGGTTGCCACCAAAGTGGATAAGTTGAATCAAAAAGAGGAATATCGCGGCTTGGCCGCTATTCGCGAAAGAATCGCGGACAGCGACCTGTTGCCGTTCTCGGCAGTCACAGGCCGGGGAGCGAGGGAAATTTGGCAAGCGATTTGGAAAAGAAAGATCAACCCGTAACACCGGCTACCGCGGAAAGGTCTCCGGAAATTAAGGTTGCCACCGAGATGAAGGTACCCGAGACGAAAGCCCCCGAGCCAAAGCCAGCCGGCGATACAAAAACCCCTGAGGCGAGGCCCGCCGATGTGAAGGCCGTTGATGTTAAGCCCGCCGATGCTAAGCCCGCCGAGGTCAAGGTGGCCGAGCCGAAATCCGACACCAAGCCGGACGCATCTCAGCAGCACGCCGGCGCGCGCAAGAGACATGGCGCAGCGGCGCAAGCCCAGAATGGGAAGAACGGCGCCACCACTCTTGACTTGGTGGAACTGAAGGACATGAGCATCGTCAAGCTCAACCAGATCGCCAAAGATCTGGCTGTGCCGGGCGTAGCCGGCTTGAGGAAACAGGAGCTGATCTTCAAGATCCTCCAGACGCAGGCGGAAAAGAGCGGCCTCATCTTCTCGGAAGGGGTGCTCGAATGCCTCCCGGACGGCTTCGGCTTCCTGCGCGCGCCCGAATACAACTACCTGCCGGGACCGGACGACGTCTATGTCTCGCCCTCGCAAATCCGGCGATTTGACCTGCGAACCGGCGATACAATCTCCGGCCAGATCCGTCCGCCAAAAGAAGGCGAGCGGTACTTCGCGCTGATCAAAGTGGATGCGATCAACTTTGAGCCGCCTGAGGAAGCCCGCAACAAGATCTTCTTCGACAACCTCACGCCCCTTTATCCGGACGAGCGGTTGAAGCTGGAGACCACCAAGGAGAATTTCTCCGGCCGTGTGATGGATCTTCTGACGCCGATCGGCAAAGGCCAGCGTGGATTGATCGTCGCGCCGCCTCGCACCGGTAAAACGATGCTCTTGCAGAACATCGCCAACTCGGTCACGCATAACCACCCGGAAGTGGCGCTGATAGTTTTGTTGATCGATGAGCGCCCCGAAGAAGTCACCGACATGCAGCGCTCGGTGCGCGGCGAGGTAATCAGTTCCACCTTCGATGAACCGGCCACGCGCCACGTACAAGTAGCGGAAATGGTGATCGAGAAGGCAAAGCGGCTGATCGAACACAAACGGGACGTCGTCATCCTTTTAGACTCCATCACGCGTCTGGCCCGTGCCTACAACACCGTGGTGCCTCCATCGGGCAAAGTGCTTTCAGGCGGCGTCGATTCGAACGCGCTGCAGCGGCCGAAGCGATTTTTCGGGGCGGCGCGCAATATTGAGGAAGGCGGCTCATTAACCATTGTCGCGACGGCCCTGGTAGACACCGGCAGCCGCATGGACGATGTGATTTTCGAAGAGTTCAAGGGCACCGGCAATATGGAAATTCACCTCGACCGGAAGCTGGTGGATAAGCGTGTCTTTCCTGCCATAGATATTAATAAGAGCGGCACCCGAAAAGAGGAACTTCTAATGCCCCGCGAGGAGCTAAACCGGGTCTGGGTGTTGCGCAAGGTCCTAAACCCGCTATCCCCTGTCGAATCAATGGAGTTACTGCTCGACAAGCTGGGGAGAACTCGGTCAAACGCCGAATTCCTCGGCGCTATGTCGGGTTAACACA
Organism: Bryobacteraceae bacterium; assembly: GCA_040002435.1. Lineage (GTDB taxonomy): Bacteria > Acidobacteriota > Terriglobia > Bryobacterales > Bryobacteraceae > JANXXV01. The sequence goes on along the minus strand of JBDUEM010000019.1, from coordinate 28,040 downwards.
AGGCCGTAGGCGAACTTACTGTCAGTATTGCACGCGCCAGCCATAACCAATCTGGTAAGATTTTCGTCATACCCTTATACGGACAATCCCATTATACGGACAATCCCATTGTGCCCCGGGTATCCTTCATAGGGTAGCTAATTTATCCAGGGCTGTTGGAAGGTGCTGACATGCAGTCTCAAATGAGCGGGGCATCGCTGCCCAATCCAGTGCCGAAGCCGGCACCCGCTTCCCCCGCATCCGAACCTGCGGTCAAGCGTCCGAAGTCCCGTGGCCGATGGTGGGCTCTTCTGTTCGTTCTGCTGGCGGGTGGCGCAGCTTATTGGCTTCGCAATTCTTCCGCCGATAGTTCCGGCGGCAAATCTGGCCCGGCTGTTACCCGTACCGCCACCGTTACCCAGTCCCTTTTGCAGAAGACGATTCGCCTTACCGGAACCACGGGAGCGGAGAACTTTGTGTCGCTGGTAAGCCCCCAGCTTCGCGGCTCGCGCGGGGGAGGGGGAAGGGATACCGGAAGCAAGAGCTATTCTTCGGGCAGCAATCCAAATCTTGTCATTACGTCGAATGCCGGCAGAGGCAGCTCCAGTGCATCGAGCACGGCCTCGTCTGGCGGAAGTGATGCATCCGGCAGTGGCACCGTTGCTTCCTCGGCTGGTGCAGCGGGCAGCAATCAATCCGCCGCGATGCAGGCATCGACCTCGCGTGTCAGTAAGCCCGGAAGCGGTTCCTCGCGCCCCAGCACTTCATCCAACTCCGGCAGCAGCGATGCGAGCGGGGCGAGTCCCTTGGGATCCACAGCTGATCAGCTGAACGGTGGCGGCGGTGGTGGTGGTGGAGACTTCGGTTTGGTACTGCTACACACCATGAAGCCCGGATCGCTGGCCAAGAAGGGCGAAGTCGTGGCTGAATTCGACCGTCAGTACATGCTGAACCGCCTGGACGACTACCTGGTTTCGGTAAGCCAGACGGAGGCGAGTCTCACCAAACTGAAAGCCGAGATGGCCGTGGCTCGCAACACCCACGACCAAGCCATCGCAGCCGCAAAGGCGGATTTCGAAAAAGCCAAACTGGATGTCAAGACCATTCCGGTCCTTGGCGCCATAGATGCCGAGCGCGTGAAACTGGCGCTGGAAGAGGCCGAGGCGCAGTACAAGCAGGTTCTGGCCGAGGTGAAATACTTCGACATTGGCCAGCAGGCGCAATACCGCAACGCCGAACTCGATTTGCAGCAGGCGAAGCTCGAACTACGACGCGCCCAGGCGAATGCGGACCGAATGGTGATGAAGGCCGCGATCGGCGGGCTGGTGGTGATGCAGAACACCATCCGAGGCTCCGAGATGGCCCAAATCCAGGAGGGCGATCAGTTGTTCCCGGGACAGCCTTTCATGCAGATCGTGGATACGCGGTCCATGGTGATTAATGCTTCCGTCAGCCAGGTGGACGTGGAACACATGCGAATCGGCCTGAAGGCCCGGGTGCGGTTCGATGCCTATCCTGAGTTGGAATTGCCTGCCCATGTTTACGCGATCTCCGCTATCACAAAGCCGGGAGGCTCCCGCGCGAATTTCGTTAAGGAAGTGCCAGTGCGGCTGAAGCTGGACTCCATTGATCCGCGGATTATCCCGGATCTTTCCGTCAGCGTGGATGTCATTTTGGAATCGGAAGAGCAGGCTACTGTTACCCCACTGGCGTCAGTCTTTCCCGGCGAAAACGGGAAGCAGCCTTACGTCCTGGTGAAGACGGCCAGCGGATGGGAAAAGCGCGAAGTGGAATTGGGAATATCGAGTTTCATCGCGGTCGCCGTGAAATCGGGATTGAAACCGGGCGAAGTGGTCGCCCTGGAGGTTCCCGTAGCGGAGCCTCCGGCGTCTAAGACTTAAGAGAACGTTCTAAGAGAGCAATGTCGAAAGATATCAAACCAAAGCAACGACTCGGACAAACTCCCGGCGCGCGCCGGAGGCGGGCCATCGTCTACACCGTACTGCTGGTGGCGGCTGGAGCCGGCGCTTATGCCGCCTACCGCTATAACGCCGAGAGCACCGTGGTGGAGGTTCCGGTTGCGAAAGTACGGCGCGGCGACTTCATCATCAGCGTGAAGACGCGCGGCGAAATCCGCAGCGTCCACTCCGAAATCTTGACCGCTCCCCAGGTCCCGGATCCGCGCATCGTGAGACTCGCCGAGTCCGGACGTCCCATCAAGAAGGGTGAGGTGGTGGTGGAGTTCGACGCCGCGCAGCAGGAACAGACCTACCTGGAAAAAACCACCAGTGTCCGCACGGCAGACAGTGAAATCGTTCAGACCAAGGCTTCGCACCGCATTGTGTCCGAACAGGACGGAATGAACCTGATGACGGCTCAGTATAATCTGCAGCGTTCGAAGCTTGAGGCGAGCAAGGCGGAAGTAGTTTCGGAAATCGAGGGCGCCAAGAGCCGGATTGACGTAGGGATTTCCGAAGGCGAACTCGGCCAGGTGCATACCACGGTTAAGGCGCACAAGACGACGCAGGAAGCCGATATCGAACGTCTGCAGCAAAAGAAAGAGAAAACGGTGCGGGACGCGGATCGCACCAAGGGTTACCTTTCGAAGATGGTGATCGTTGCTCCGAATGACGGCATTGTAAACCTGCTTCCCAACTTCCGGGCACAGGGATCTTTCGGCTCGTCGCCGCCTCCGTTCAAAGAGGGTGACCGCGCTTGGACCGGGGCCGCCATCGCTGAAATCCCCGACCTCTCGAACATGCGCATCGATTTAAAGCTGGATGAAGTGGACCGCGGCAAGATGAAGTTGGGACAAATTGTGAAGGTCCGGGTGGATGCCATTGCGGATCGGGAATTGACCGCGGAACTGGATTGGATCAGTCCCATCGCGGCCGTCAATTTTCGCGGAATGGGTCTCACCGAAAAGACGTTTCCGGCGCGAGCCACTTTGAAGAATCTGGACCCCAGATTGAGACCCGGCATGAGCGCTACCGCCGAAGTGGTGATTGAGAGCGTGCCGAACGCGCTGCTGATTCCGGTTCGCGCCAGTTTCCTTCAAAAGGGCAAGCCGGCTGTCTATCTGCAGAAAGGCCAGCAGTTTCCCATCCGTGTAATCGAAGTTGGGAAGCGGAACGACACGGACATGATTGTCACCAAAGGCTTGAAGGAAGGCGAACTGGTGACGTTGGAAAATCCGATTGAAGCGGCCAAGAAGGCGAAGAAACTGTAAGGTAAACAATGAAGAAGATTCTCCTCCGGGTTTTGATACTAGCGGTGATTGGCGGCTTTGCGTGGTATGGCTACCGGCTGTTCCAATCCATGCCGCAGCGCCAGCAGCAGGTAGCCACCACGAAGGTCCGCCGCGGCGACGTCATTGTCCGCAGCTTCACGCGCGGCGAGGTGCGGGCAGTCCGTTCGGCTACCCTTGTCGCCCCCAACCTGTTCGGGACGGTGCAGGTGACCGACCTGGCGGAGCTGGGCAGCTTCGCGCGTGAGAAAGACCTGGTAGTGGGCTTCGACGATTCGGAAGTGAATTCGCGGGTGGAAGAAAAGCAGCTCGAAATCGATCAGATCGACGAGCAAATCAAGAAGGCCGAGGCCGACCTTGCCATCCGCAACAATCAGGATCAGGTGGAACTGCTGCGGACCCGATATTCGGTACGGCGCGCAGACCTGGAAGTGAAGCGGAACGAACTGCTGTCCGCCATCGATGCCAAGAAGAATGTTCTGAACCTCGAAGAAGCCAAGCGGCGCTTGACGCAGCTCGAAAGCGACATCAAGTCCCGCCTCGAACAGGCGCAAGCCGAAATGGCCGTATTGCGGGAGAAGAAGAACAAGGCCAAGCTGGAATTGAATCGTGAAAAACAGCGGCTTTCGCAGGTGAAGTTACTTTCTCCCATGAGCGGGCTGGTTGCCATCAAGCAGAATCGGCAGGGAGGCTTCTTCTTCCCGGGCATGCAGATTCCAGACATCCGGGAAGGGGACCAGGTGCAGCCCGGCATGGCGATCGCCGATGTACTCGATCTCTCCGAACTGGAAATTGTGGCCAAAGTGGGCGAGTTGGACCGGGCGAACCTGAAAGATGGTCAGGACGTGATCATTCAGCTGGATGCTGTGGGCAACAAGAAATTCTCGGGCAAGATCAAGACCATGAGCGGTACCGCTTCGGCGAACATCTTCTCCGGCGATCCCGGAAAGAAATTCGACGTGGTGTTTTCAGTGGATATGAAGGAGCTGCTCACGGGTTTGGGCGCGAAACCGGAGCAGATTCGCAGAGTATTAGAGACGGCTGAGCAGAATCGCAAGAAGCCGGTGAGCCCGCAGATGCCGGCTATGGCGATAGCGCCGATGGGCGGCGGTATGCCCGGCGGTGGCGGCGGTATGCCCGGCGGTGGCGGAATGATGACGATGTCCGCTCCGGGGGGTGCTCCGGGCGGTGCGGCGGGCGGCGCGGGGCCCGACGGCCAGCCGCGCCAGCGAACGATGTTCGGACGCCCGGGTGGTCCGGCAGGCGCCCAGACGATGTCCCCCGAGGATCGCCAGAAAATGCAAGCCGCCATGGCGAAGTTTTTGAACGGCCGCAGTCCGCAGGATCTTTCACCCGAAGAGCGCACCAAGATGGGTGAAGAGGTGCGCAAGATCATGGCTGGCGGAGCTAAAGGCGGCGACACGAAAGCGGGAGACACGAAGGGTGGAGGCCGGCGCGCTGCGCGTGGCGCCGGTGGCGAACCTGGGGCAGCGCCTCCTTCGCGGCCGGGCCAGTTCAGTGAAAAGGACTTCGCCAACGCCAAACTGCCCCCGCCAGTGGAGGCAGATAATCAGCTCGACGTTCTGCTGCGGCCGGGGTTGCTGGCCGACGTGGAGATCATCGTCGAAAGGATTCCAGACGCGATCAACATTCCGGCACAAGCGGTTTTTGAGAAAGAGGGAAGGCAGATCGTTTACGTCAAGAATCAGAACCGTTGGGACGAGCGGCCGGTCAAGCTGGCGAAGCGAAGTGAATCCACCATGGTGGTGGCCAGCGGCTTGACCGCCGGCGAGACTATCGCCATGTCCGATCCGTACGCCAAGCCCGGCGACAAGAAGAAAGATAAGGGTGCGGCCGCCTCCGGCAGTCCGATGGGTGGAATGGGGGGAGCGAAGTAATGGCTAGCGTATCCGGAATCACCTCTGAAATAAAGATGGGGCTGCAGAGCCTCTTCGTTCACAAGCTGCGCAGCCTGCTTACGATGCTTGGCATGATCTTTGGCGTGGGCGCGGTGGTGGCAATGCTTTCCATCACGGCCGGCGCGCAGCGCGCTGCTATGAGCTACATTGACCTGCTGGGAGTGAACAACATCATCATTGAGGCAAAGGAAGCAGCCGACCGAAACGAGTTGCAGGCACGCCGCGCCATCTCTCCCGGTCTGACTTTCCGCGATTACCGCGCGATCTCCGAAAATGTGCAGGGGATTGAGGCGATCACTCCACGCAAGCGCTTCAAGCCGCAAAAAGTACTTCCCAAGACGGCGCAGGATCAGCCGACGCTGATTGGCGTAAGTCCGGATTTCCTGAAGATCAACAGCCTGAAGCTGGTGGAAGGCCGATTCTTTAATGAAGAAGACGACACCCGTTCGGCGCCTGTCTGCGTGCTGGGCGAGTCGGCCAAGGTGAACCTGCTGGGATACGATCCCGCGGTAGGCAAGTACGTCAAGATCAACGATGCGTGGCTTCAAGTAATAGGCGTGCTGGCCCAGCAGGCCACAGCCGATTCCGACGTGGAAGGCCTGGAAGTATCGAACCGGAACAACATGGTGATCGCCCCGCTGAACACAGTGATGCGGCGGTTTGAAGACAACAACAGCTATTTGAAAGACGAGATCGACGGGATCTATATCAAGGTTCGCGATAAGGTGGACTCGGTGGAGACCGCCAACGTGGTGAACGCGATTCTGACATCCACCCACAAGGACGCCGGAGATTTCAACGTCACCGTGCCGGCCGGGCTGCTGGAACAGAAGCGCCGCACACAGTTCATTTTCAGCGTGGTCATGATCTGTATCGCGGGCATCTCGCTGCTGGTGGGCGGCATCGGCATCATGAACATCATGCTCGCAACGGTGCTGGAACGGACGCGGGAAATTGGAATCCGCCGCGCCATCGGCGCGCGCCAGGCCGATATCATCCGGCAGTTTTTGACGGAAGCCGTGCTGATCTCGATTATCGGAGGTTTGATTGGAATCGCCTTCGGTTATTCGCTGGCCAACATTATCGCCGCGGCCGCCGGTTGGCCTACTGACGTCACCACTACATCGATTGTCGTCGCCTTCGGCGTGTCCGTCGGCATTGGATTACTGTTCGGTATTTATCCCGCGGTGCAGGCCGCCAAGCTCGATCCAATCGAAGCTATCCGTTACGAGTAAGAGAGAGTGATATGCGATTTCGTGTGACATTGACACTATTGTTGTGCGCATTCAGCGCGCCCGGCCAGAATGCCGTTGTGAACCCGGACAAGGCGAGTCCCGCCACGATCGAAAAGATGCAGTTTGCGGAGGCGGCTCCAACCTTCCCGTCGGCAAACTACTTCCGGACGATCATGCGCAAGACGACTCCGAATATCGAATTGAAGCCGCCGGTGCACCTGTCGGACTATGTCGCCGACAGCAAACTGGAAATCTCCCTGCGCTCCTACCTGGATGCAGTGATGGCGAATAACACGGACATCAGCGTTCAGAAGCTATCCGTGGAAGTTTTCCGCAACAATATCCTGCGCGCTTTTTCCGTATTTGATCCGCTGGTCACGGCGCGCTTCAATGCCACCCGGACCGAAACGCCCGCCAACGATGTGCTGGCCGGCGCGTCTGCTTTGAATTCGCTGAGCCAGCCGACGAACTTCCAGTGGACGCAGATTCTCAGTTCCGGCGCACAGTACAACGTGGGATTCAGCACCCTCAAATCGTCCACCAACAGTACGTTCCAGTTGTTCAATCCGGCCATCAGCGCGAACTTCAACGCCAGTTTTTCCCAGCCGCTGCTACGCAATCGCGGCTCGTATCTGACTAAGCTGCCCATCACCATCGCCCGCAGCCGCCTGCGCGGGTCCGAGTACAACCTGCAGAACCAGGTGCTGCAGCTTGTGTCCAACGCCGAAAATGCCTACTGGGATGTGGTTCTGGCACGGGAAAACGTAAAGGTTCAGGAACAGGCGCTGGCTCTGGCGGATACGTCGCTGAAACGCGCGCAGCGCGAGCTCGAATTGGGCGCCATCTCGTCGCTCGATATCTATCAGCCGCAGGCGCAGTTTGCCAACTACCAGATCCAGGTTTCGCAGGCGCGCTACCGCCTGCAGCAGGTGGAAGACGTCCTGCGGAAGCAGATGGGAGCCGACCTCGACCCCGCGATTCGCCGGCTGCCCGTGGTGTTGACCGAACCGATCGACCCGCCCGCAGACATTCCCATGGACCGGGAAGCCATTGTCCAGAAGGCCATTGATTTCCGGCCCGATGTGAAGGCTGCCCGTCAGAATATCGATATCGATGACTTGAACATCAAATCTGCTGTGAACGGCTTGAAACCCGACTTCCGGCTCACGGGACAATACGGTGCTGCCGGACGCGGCGGTCCATTCACGCAGCGGCAAAACGTGTTCCAGGGCGATGGCACCACCGGCACGGTGATCAGTACGGTGCCTGGTGGATTTGGCGATGCACTCGATCAGTTATTCGGGTTCGGTTTTCCTGTCTACGGTTTTGGATTGACCTTGACCCTGCCGATTCGGGACCGCCGGGCTTCAGCCGATTATGCCGATGCCGTGGTCAATAAGCGGCTGGACGCACTGCGCGTGCGAAGCGCGGAACAAACGGTGCGCCTGGACGTCCTAAACGCCATCAGCCTGGTGGAAGGCAGCAAGGCGAACATTGAACTGGCGAAGATTGCGCTCGATCTGGCGCAGAAGCGCGTCGATGCCGAGCAGAAGAAGTACGACCTTGGTACTTCAACCCTCTTCTTCCTGCTGGACGCGCAAACGGCACTCAACCAGGCCCAGTCCGCGCTGGTGAACCAGTCCGTGAATCATCGCAAGAATCTGACCAACCTGCTGCGATATACCGGAGAACTGCTGCCCGAGAGAGGCATCGCAATTCAGTAGGACGCTACAGTAAGACATGGGCCGGATCCGGATTCTCTCCGACAATGTCGCGAATAAGATAGCGGCCGGAGAGGTGGTAGAGCGGCCTGCGTCCGTCGTGAAGGAACTGCTCGAGAATTCCCTCGACGCCGGGGCGACCGATATCCGCATCGAAGTGGAGAACGGCGGACGGCGGCTGATCCGCATCACCGATAACGGCTGCGGCATGCTTCGCGATGATGCAATGCTGGCATTCGAACGCCACGCCACCAGCAAGTTGAGCGATGTGAACGACCTGCTTTCCATCGCCACCCTCGGTTTTCGCGGCGAAGCGCTGCCGTCCATTGCGTCGGTTTCCCGGCTGCTGCTGGAAACGCGAACCACACAGGAAACCACCGGTACCACGGTGGAACTGGCGGGCGGCAAGCTGCTGCGCTGCGACGAATCGGCGCTGGCCGCCGGCACGGTCATCACGGTCCGCGACCTGTTCTTCAACGTCCCGGCGCGGCGCAAGTTCCTGCGGTCTGAGCAAACCGAACTGGCGCACATTGCCTCCCTCGTAACGCACTACAGCCTGGCTCATCCGGCGAAGAGTTTCCAGTTGGTGAATGGGGTGAACGAACTGCTGGGGGTCACTCCGGTGGAACAGCTTCGCGACCGCGTCTACCAGGTATTCGGCGCGTCGGTGCTGGAAGAGTTGGTGAACATCGGCTATCGCGAGAAGGAATTGCGGCTGGGTGTATCCGCCGAAGATCCGGATCCGGTGGAGCGCGTTTTTGCCCTGCGCGGCTTCGTCTCGCGGCCGCAGGTGCAGAAGATGAATCGTAATTCCGTGTTCCTTTTCGTGAACGGACGCCTGATTCGCGATCGCCTGCTCATGCATGCGCTTTCGGCTGCTTATCACAACCTGATACCGCCGGCCTGTTACCCGTTCGCCCTCCTGTTTCTCGATTGCGACTGCGAAGAGGTGGACGTGAACGTTCATCCTTCGAAAACGGAAGTGCGCTTCCGGCACGGGTCGTTCGTTCACGATTTCCTGCGGGATTCGATCCGCGAGCTGTTGATGGCCAGCCGTCCGGTCTCGAACCTGCCCCTTCCGGCTGCTGGGCAACCCGCGGCAGACCTGCCGTACTCGGAGTTTACGCAGCGCATCGAGAATCACCATGCCAATGAATACGCCGTGATGCCCGGCCCGGAGGGTGCACAGGAGTTGCCGGTGCTGACCCTCGCCCCTCCCGTTTCGCCGGCGCCGCGGTTTGACTTCGGCATGGAGTCCATCCGCCTGGACGAGCGCGCCCCGCCCATGCGGTTACCGGTTCCCGATTCGCATGGCGCTTTCCCGGACGAGTCCTTCAGCGAGCCGTCGCCAAGCATGCATTCATTGATGGACCTGCGTCCGCTGGGCCAAATCCACGACAGCTTCATCATCGCCGCGGGCCGCGATGGCCTTTGGATCATCGACCAGCATGTCGCCCATGAGCGAATACTATTTGAGAAGGTCCTGAAGCAGCGCGCCTCCGGCCGCGTTGAGATGCAGCAGCTCTTGATGCCGATCGTGCTGCAGGTAACCGCGTCGCAGCAGTTGCAATACGCACGCATTGCCGATGAGCTGAACGCGATTGGCTTCGATACGGAGCCGTTCGGCACTCGTACCATCGCGGTGAAAGGTGCTCCGGCTTCGGTGGGTGCAGGGGAGATTGAAAAGCTGATTTCGGAGATCCTGGAAATTGGCGAGGGTGAGATGCGCAGCTTGTCCATGGATGACCTGCGGCGAGGGATGGCCGCGACCATCGCCTGCCGCGCCTCGATCAAGATCAACACGCGGCTGGATCAGGCGAAGATGAACTGGCTGCTGACGGCGCTATCGGCTACAGACTATCCAATGGCGTGCCCGCACGGACGGCCGATTGCCTTGAGATACTCGATGAAGGATATTCTCAAGGGCTTCCACCGGATCTAGCCCAACTTATACGGCGCGCGGTATTGGTAGCTGAGGTACTTATTCGCGGCCGCGTTGTTGGTGAACTTCTCGGCCTTGGCATCCCATTCCAGGTACGACCGGGTCTTCAGCGAAATATTGGCGATGAGCGTTGCCGCCGTCGATTGATGCCCGGTCAGGACGTCGCAATTGCACTTGGCGCGGCTCTTCACGCAGTCCAGGAAGTTCCGTGCGTGAAACGCCGTGTCGTCGCTACCCTTTGCCGAAGCCGGTGCGATGACCGCCTTCTTCGACGGATTGTAGCCCTTCTCTGTCACGCGGTCCACCGGAGTCCGCGCCGGCACATTCAACTCCGTTACCTTCTCTGGCACCACCTCCCAATGATCGCCATGAATGTACATCGTCCCCTTGGTGCCTCGCAGCTCCATTTGAGAGCCTTGTGCATTGCCGGCTGCCGCGCTCGCGTTGTATTGGGAGAACACCATCAGCGACGGCCCGTCGAACTCCCAAAGGGCCTCCAGGGTATCCGGAATTTCGCGGTTGTCCTTCATCACATACTTGCCGCCCATCACCGTCACTGCGGTCGGAGCATCCTTCCCCAGGCACCAGCGCAGCATGTCCATATAGTGAACGCCGAAGTTGGTTACCTGCCCGCCGGAGTAGTTGTAGAACCATCTGAAATCGTAGAACATCCGGTTCTTGTTGTAAGGCACTTTCGGCGCCGGGCCGAGCCACTGGTTCCACATTTCTTCGTTCGGAGGCGCGGAATCCGGTGCGTTGCCGATCCCATTCGGCCATTCATTCAGAAGATGGAAGCCCTTCGCTACGGTTACGTGTCCCAGGCCGCCGGAGCGGACGAACTCCGCAGCCTCCTGTAGAAATTTACCGGAGCGGCGGTGAATTCCCACTTGCACCACGCGCTTTGTCTGGCCGGCCACGTCCACCATGCGACGCCCTTCCGCTACCGTCAGGCTGAGCGGTTTCTCCACGTAAACGTCCTTTCCCGCATGGCAGGCGTCCACGAACATCAGCGCGTGCCAGTGGTCCGGAGTGGCGATCATCACCGCATCCACATCCTTGTCTTCCAGCAGCTTCTTGTATTCCTTGTAGCGCTTCGGCGTGGCGCGGGACTTCTTGGCGGCAAAGTCCAGGTAGTCGTCGCGGAGATCGCAGATGGCAACGGTCCGCTGGTCCCCATGCTCCAGAAATGCGTCGTGGACCTGATCGCCGCGGTTGCCGAGGCCGATATAGCCCATCTGGATCCGCTCGTTCGCGCCGAAAATCCGCGAGTAGCTCAGAGCGGTGGCAACGCCTGCCGCTTTCGTGAAGTCTCTGCGAGTGACGGGAGTCATATGTTCGTAATCGTTTCCAATATATCCTGAATGAGAATGCTTGCACGATGGGGACTGGCGATACTGCTGACTATGAGCGTCACCGAAGCGGCTTCCAAAGTATTAGTTCACGGGCACAGGGGCGCCAGGGCGATGCGTCCGGAAAACACCCTGCCTGCTTTCGAGTACGCCATTCAGGTTGGAGTGGACGTGCTGGAAATGGACGTCTCGGTGACGAAGGACGATGTGCTCGTGGTCTCGCACAATCCCACGCTGCTGCCTTCCATCTGCACCGGTCCTCAACCGAACGCCGTCATCCGCGAACTTACCTTGGATGAACTGCGCAAATACGACTGCGGCACTTTAAAGAACCGTAATTTCCCCAGCCAGCAGCCTGTTCCCGGCACACGGATCCCAACCCTGGACGAAGTGCTCACCCTGGCCGCGCCGTCCAAAGTGGAATTCAACATCGAGACCAAGATCTTCGCCGCCAGGCCGGAATACACGCCCGCGCCCGAAGAGTTCGCGCGCCTCATGCTGGCGGAGATACGGAAGCACCACCTGGAATCGCGCGTCATCCTGCAGTCTTTCGATTTCCGGACCCTGCATGCGATGAAGAGGCTGGCGCCGGAGATCCGGCTATCGGCGCTGTACGAAGGAGCGGCCAAGGACTTCGTGGCCATCGCGCGCGAGGCTGGTGCAGAAATCGTTTCCCCGCACTACACACTGGTGAACAAACAGCAGGTGGCAGTCGCGCACAAGGCAGGCTTGCAGGTAGTGCCCTGGACGGCAAATACTCCGAAGGACTGGGATATGCTGCTGGAAGCCAAGGTGGACGCGATCATCACGGACGATCCCGCCGCGTTGATCGCCTACCTCAAATCACTTGGCCGACGTTAGTTTCTTGATTACTGCGGCCCGCTCGCCCTTGCTCCAGGCTTCCTGCAACTCTTCTTCTTTCATGCCACCGGCGCGGCCCAGCAGGATGTAGGCCGGCAGCGCATGCGGCAGGTGCTTCCACGCCGCCATTTCCGCTAACGCGGGCAGCGCCCGTTCGCGGAGCTGCTCCAGAACCTTCTCGTCGCGCGAGTCGGTCAGGGTCACCAGGGCAACCGCGGCGTTGTTCCGGTCACCCCAGATGATGGAGTTCAGCATCTCGATGAACCAGGTCGGCGAGATCTTGATCTCCGAGTCGGGCTGTTTGCGCTGCAGGACGGCGAACGCCGCCAGACTGCGCATCGCGTTGTTGCGAACGGTGTCGTCCGGGTCCTGCAAAGCGTATTGGAGATCGGAGACTATGGTCTCCTTTTTCGGCGCGTAGCCGATCACGTATGCCGCGATGGCCCGCTGCTCGTCGTTCGGACCATTGCGGAGGACCTTGCGCAGATCGTCAGTGTACTTGGTGGCGAGGCCGATGAACTGCTGCTGTAGATCGCGAACATCGGGATCGGACATCAAAGAATGGCCCTGCGTGAGGTCTTCGGCGACGTGGCCCGATCGGCTGGCCACAGCCACGGCTCCCAGAAAACGAACATAAACCGGAACTATCTCAGCCGGTAGAACCGCGTCCCCCGTGGGTGGCGGACGGTAGTTGTAGTGCGTGGCGCCTTTCTCTTCGATGCCTACGTATAAGATGGCCTTTCCAGCGTCGTCACAGCATGCCGCTTCGAGGTGCGCCTCCACCACGCCAGGCACCGCTTCGATGCGCTCTTCGACATCGCCCTTGGAGGATGGAAGCACGCCGCCCTCGGACACCGCGAGAGCCTTGCGCACCTTGGCCTCCGTGACCTTGCGCAGGCCATAGAAGTCGATGGTGCCGATGCGAGGGCCTTGCGCGCACGCCAAGGCCGCCGTCAGGAGACTGGTAAATATGAGCCGCAAGTGCATAAGACGTATGCGGCGGACGTTCGATTACGACTGTTTTTCCGCCAGGTCGCCGATAATCGGCAGCTTGAAACGCTCGTTACTGTAGGCCTTGAACATCAGCAACAACCAGCAGGCGAACCCGCCCAGGCCGATCAGGATAGACAGCAGGCTGACGAGAATGTGGAGCGCCAGGGGCATCGCGATCGTAATAATCGTCAAGCCAATCCAGAAGATGATCCACGCAACATGGAAGAAGATAGCCTGGAACGCGTGGAACCGGACGAATTTGCTCTGATTGTAGGGCGCGAGGACGAGGAACAGAATTCCCGTAATCAGTCCGAGGGCGTAGCAGAGAGCTCCCGCCAGATTCTCGCTCATGCCGCTGGCGGCAGGAGGAGTGGAATACGGTTGTTGATAGCCCGGCTGCTGATACCCGGGTGGTGGCGCACCAGGTTGTGGACCCGGCGGAGGCGCGGCTCCCACCGCGGTTCCACACTTAGCGCAAAACCTACCTTCGACGGATGCACCGCAACTTGGACAAAAAGCCATGTACCCTCCCCAGGCTCACTGTAGCGCGGTGTCACTCTGTAAGCAAGTAGACTGGAGATCATGTGGCTGCTTCCGTTCCTGTTGACCGCTTTCGCCGCGCCATTGGCCCTCGCCGCCAGCTATCCCATCCAGGACGGCTACGTCGACGCTAATGGAGTCCTCCTCTATTACAAGGCTTTTGGCCAGGGTCCGCCACTGGTCATCCTGCATGGCGGCCCTGGTGCTTCGCACGATTATTTCCTGCCGCACTTGATCCCAATGGCGCGGAAGAACCGCCTCATCTTTATCGATGAGCGGGGATCGGGTAAGTCAGAAAAGCTCGAGAACCCGGCAGGCTACACAGTGGAAGCCATGGTGGAGGATCTGGAAGCCGTCCGAACCGGACTGGGCCTGGGCAGGATCGCGCTGCTGGGACACTCCTACGGCGGCGTGCTGGCGCAGGCCTACGCACTGAAGTATCAGCAGCACCTGACGCACCTGGTCCTCTGCAGCACGTTCCACAGCACCAGCAAAATGAATGCGGTATTCCAGAAGCAGCTGGCGGCGATGCCCGCGGCGCTGCGGCAGCAGATTCAGGAACAGGAGAAGGCCGGATTGTTTGGTAAAGGCAAGGGCTACCAGCAGAATCGTTACACCGATAGCTATATGGTTGCGGCTTGGGGCGAGGGTTATTTCCCCTACCTCTATCAGCGGCGCCCTGACGCTAATTATGATCCGGTAGCGAACGGAAATATGTCCTGGGATCTCTATCGCACCATGTGGGGGTCACACGGCGAATTCGTTATTGACGGTAACCTGGCGTCTGTGGAGTACACGGACAAACTTCCCTCCATTACGGTTCCGACCCTGATCACGGTAGGCGATCATGACGAATGCGAGCCGTCTCTCTCGCGTGAGATGCAGGCCAAAATAAAAGGATCAAAACTGGTGATTTTGCCGAAGAGCGGTCACATGACATTCGTTGACCAGCCGGGACTATTCATGAAGGCTGTGGGGGACTTTCTCCACTAATATCTATGGCTAATAAGATTCGTTGGGGTGTACTTGGGGCCGCGGGCATCGCGGTACGGAAAGTGATACCAGCAATGCAACGCAGTGAGCTGGCGGAAGTAACGGCGATCGCTTCCCGGAGTCTGGCCAAGGCGCAGGCCGCCGCGGAGCGGTTGGGCATTGCGAAGGCGTACGGCTCGTATAGAGAGCTGCTGGCCGATCCGGACATCGACGCGATTTATAATCCGCTGCCGAACCATCTGCATGTGCCGTGGTCTATCAAAGCCGCGGAGGCAGGAAAGCACGTGCTTTGTGAGAAGCCCATCGCGTTGTCAGCGGCGCAGGCGCTCGAGTTGCTGGAGGCACGGGATCGCACCGGCGTCCGAATTGGCGAGGCGTTTATGGTGCGCTGCCATCCCCAATGGCTGCGCGCGCGGGAGATCGTACAGTCTGGCGAAATCGGCGAATTGCGCACCATGCTCGGCGCCTTCAGCTACTTCAATCGCGACCCCGGGAATATCCGCAACAACCCCAAAATCGGAGGTGGCGGGCTAATGGACATTGGCTGTTATCCCATCACCATGTCGCGGTTTCTGTTCGGTGAAGAACCCACGAGGGTAGCCGCCGTAATGGAACTGGACCCGAATATGGGAACCGACCGGTTGACTTCGGCGATCCTGCATTTTCCGGCCGGGCAGGCGGTGTTTACCTGCAGCACGCAGGCGGTGCCGTACCAAACCTTTCAGATTTTGGGATCACGCGGACGGATCGAGCTCGAAATTCCATTCAATCCACCTTGGGATCAAGTTACCCGGCTGATTGTAGATACAGGCGCGGACCCACTCGGCGGGGGCAAGCGCGTGGAAGAGCTCCCCATCTGCGACCAGTTTACGATTCAAGGGGATCTGTTTTCGCTGGCAGTGCGGGGAGAAGGTCCGGTTCCTACGCCGCTGGAAGATTCGGTCGCGAACATGAAGGTGATTGAAGCTGTTGCGCGCTCCGCCAACAGCGGAAAGTGGGAGACCGTATGATGACTGCCCGGGAGCGGTTACTTGCTTTGCACACCGCGCTGCTTCGATTGCATAAGGCTGTGCTCGATTCCGAACGCGCAGCGTACGAGGCGGTACATGGACGCATCCCATCGCCTGGCGCATTTTTGCAACTGGTCATTCACGATGAGTGGTTTACCTGGCTGCAGGCGATGTCGGGTTTGATTGTGCAGATCGATCTGGTCAGCGAAGCGAAAGGCGGCGTGGTGGCCGCCGATGCCACCCAGATCCTGAACCAGACTCAGGAATTGCTGACGCCCGACCCGGATGGGGAAGGGTTTGCTAAACGCTATGCCGCTGCGTTACAGCGTACGCCGGAGATTGCTCCGCTGCACAAAGCCGCGCTGGAAATACTGGAAGCCGAAGCCGAGAACTAGGGAACCCTCGCAACGGCTTCGTTGGAATTCGGGCTTTCGCCATTGCTTATATCGACGGCGGTCGCAACATAGTAATAGGTGCCGCCCGAGATCACCGAAGCATCAATGTAGAACAGAGACTGCAACGGGTATGTGCTTAATCTGACGTACGGCCCCTCTGAGGCACTGGCCCGATAGATGTGATAACCGAGGATTCCAAACGAGGTGCTCGGTTCCCAACTTAAGGAAACACTATGTTGCGATAACCCCGGTTGCGCGGGTGGCTGGCTGACGCTGGTGGGCGAGGCGATGGCGGTGAAGTTTATGCCAGATAGCGAAGCCCCGGCTACTATGACAGAAGCAACCGGCGGCACGAAGTAATAGCCCGGCTGGCTGGGAGCGACCACATATCCTCCATTCGGAACGCCGGGAAAGTTGTAGTTGCCGAAACCATCCGTGACTGCTACGCCTGCGGCTGTACCTGACAATGTCAGGTTCGCCGGCGAACCGCTCACTATGCCCGAGATGCTGTAAACAGGGGGCGTGGCTAGCGAACCGGCGGAACCCGTGAATACAACGTCAACCCAATAGTTACGCTGGTTCCACGTCCGATCCGGAAACGAACTTGCCGCTCCGTACGCATAGACGCTGGGCGTATTACCCCACGGATGCAGCGGACTGGCAGCCACGCCCGGCCACGGATAGAAATCGTCGAAGGGATAATTGCCGCTGGGTGCCAGATACGAAATCACATACGGGGTGTTGGCCGCGATATTCACCGGCGGCGAAAAGGCTGCTTGCTGCCAGCCGGACTCCGATTCTTGCGAGAACACTGATTCGGCCAGCTTCGTCCCTGTACCGGACCACAAATCTCCAAAGTGAACCCCGGTATTGTGTGGTCCCTTATAAAACCGGACACCCGCCACCGCACCACCCACGTCGGAATAGAACGTGAGCCCCAAGGTGACGGAATTCGTATCGTAGGCGGCTTCTGTTACAGCTGGAACTGCGGCGTTCGTCCAAAAGGTTTTCGCGCCCGAAGCCGCGGCAGAACTAAACACAACGTCAACCCAGTAATTGCGCTGGTTCCAGGTGCGGTCGGGAAAGGAACTCGCCGCGCCATAACTGTAGACGCTCGGCGTATCGCCCCACGAATGCAGCGACGCCGAACTGAGAGTTGGCCAGGGATAAAAGTCGTCGAACGAATAATTGCCGTTCGGAGCCAGATACGAAATCACATACGGTGTATTGGCTGCGATGTTCACCGCGGGAAAGAACGCCGCTTGCTGCCAGCCGGAAGCCGTTTCACCGGAAAACACTACTTCAGCCAGCTTGACGCCTGTACCGGACCACAGGTTTCCGACATGCACCCCGGCATTGTGCGGCCCCTTGTAGAATCGGATGCCCGTGACCGAGCCGGTCACATTGGAATAGAAGGTCAGCCCCAAAGTCACCGGTGATGCATCGTAGCCGGCTTCAGGAACTGCGGGAATGGTTGCGTTCGTCCAGAATGACGTCTGGGAGAAGCAAGTGCCTGACGTCGACAATGCCAGGATTGCGGCTAAGAGCCCTTGCTGCATAACTGTGCTCTTGAATTCTTATCCTAAACATTACCACTCTCGCAAAGGCTGTGCCGGTGGGGTTGTTAATGTACCGGCTTCGACGAACCCTGTAACACTTCGTCCAACGTGTCCGCCAGAATGAAATTGTCGAAGTAGATAGTATCTGACGATGGCCGGTGCGGACTGCGGTGGATTCCAGGCTGGCAGAAATAAACAGCCTCAGGGCCTTTGGTCTTCAGCTTCTTATCCAGGACCAGCGCTCCGTCAAACCAAAGGCGCGTATTCCCTTTTTCCGGATCCTCCGACCAGTGGATGTGCATCGCAAGCTGGTGCCATTTCCCGGTCGTGAAATCGGCCTGCCATTCCGTGCCGTTCCGGCCCAGGTTTCCGGTGCCGTACTTGATGAGCGTGCCGCCTCCCTCCTTCGGTTCGACCCACCAGGTCATCACGTTGTCGTATCTCGGTGGCGGGGTTCCCTCCCAGTAGAAGAAATTGTCGCGGTCTTTTGGGGCCTCGGCCATGTAGAGGTAGAACGACATGTACGTGTCCGAGCCTTCGTCGACTGTCACCTTCGGCCCGCCTATCTGCACGCGTAATTGTTGGGCGTTGAATACGTCGTCCTCGTGGATGGTGAACTTGCCGGCGTACTTTCCCTGTTGCACAATGTCCGTGACCACCTGAACATTACGAGCCGTCGCATTCTGGCTGCGGGTGCCGGTAGCGGTCCATTCGCTGAGATTACCGGTCTCGAAGTCGGCCTTAAAGATGATTTTGGCGGACATGGAACCCGCCGCTAAGAAGAGGCCGGCGGACAAGAGCAATGGGCGCGAATACCGGACCAGCGCGGTGGGCGTCATTTGGATTCTCCCAGTGTGCCACAGGGGCGTGCCGCAGTCAGATGGCCAGCACCAGTTTCGCCAGCAGTGCCGTCCGGTCCGCAATCCGCTCGATGAGGATGCTCTCGTTCGGGGCATGCGCACCCTCTCCGACTCCGCCCAAACCATCCAGTGTCGGAATTCCCAAGGCGGCCGTGAAGTTGCCGTCCGATCCACCGCCGGTGCTGGATTCCTCCAACTCCACGCCAAGTTCCTGTCCCAGGTTTCTGGCTTTCTGGAAGAGCGCGGCGACACCGGCGGTGCGTTCCATTGGCGGGCGGTTCAGTCCGCCGGTTACCGTCACCATACAGCGTCTATCCACCGCCTTCAGAGACCGGAACTTCCTGTCCAGTCCGGCGCCATCTTTCATGCGTGCAATCCGGATATCCACCTCTACCTGCGCTTCCGCCGCAATCACGTTCGTACGGGTTCCGCCCGAAATCACTCCGGGATTCACGGTGATGCCTTTCTCAAGCTGGGTAAACGTCGAAATCTTCTCAATCTGGCGGGCCAGTTCCAGAATCGCGCTCGCACCGTTTGGGAAATCCACCCCGGCGTGGGCGGCCTTTCCCCTCACCGCTACTACATAGTCGCCGACTCCTTTCCGCGCGGTTTTTAGCATCCCGTTCATCCCCTGGCCGGGTTCCAGCACCAGCACTGCGGCGCTTCGCCGTGCCTCTTTTTCTGTAAGCGCGCGGGAGGAGTCGCTGCCCACTTCCTCATCGGCATTGAGTTGCAGCAACACCTTGCGGTTCACAGAAAGATTCAGGTCGCGCAGTGCCCGCATCGCAAAGACGAAGAAAACAATACCCGCCTTCATATCCAGCACGCCCGGACCCCACAGCCGGCCCTGGCGCTGCCGGAAAGGCATCTTCGCCAGAATGCCAAGCGGATAAACGGTGTCGGAATGTCCAAGCGCCAACACCTGGCCGGTCTTCTTGTTACCAGGGAGCCGGAATGTGCATTGCAGGTGACCGCCAGCAAGCCGCTTGCAGTCGGCGATGTCTGCTACCCGCTCCGTAAACAGATCGGTAAAGCGCCGGATCGCTTCCGGGGAATCGCTCGGCGATTCACATTCCACCAGCTCCCGCGTGAGCGCGATAATGTCCTTCTCTTTCTGCTTTGCGTAGCTAAGTAATTGATCCATCCCCTGTTATAATAGCGGGACTGCATGCCAATTCTGGATATTCAGGCCATTCAAGACCTGCTTCCCCACCGTTACCCGTTTCTCTTGATCGATCGCATTCTGGAGCTTGAGGACATGCGCGTGGTGGCCATCAAGAACGTCACCATGAATGAGCCTCACTTTACCGGTCATTTCCCCGGCTTCCCGGTTATGCCCGGCGTGTTGATCGTAGAAGCAATGGCGCAGGCGGCTGGAGTATTGGTACTCAATCGCATCAAAAACCGCGACGAGAAGCTGGTGTTTCTCGCGATGATTGAGCAGGCGCGTTTCCGCAAGCCGGTGGTTCCCGGTGATCAATTGCGCCTCGAGGTGATCTTCCTGAAGTTGAAGCCGAGCGTTGCTAAAATTCACGCCATCGCCACCGTAGACGGTGTTGTCGTGGCTGAAGCAGACCTCATGTGTACACTCTCCGATCGCGCTCCGGCACCAGCGCCCCCTCCGGAATAAGGCAGGTCCTCCATGCCGATTCATCCCACTGCGATTGTCGACCCGGGGGCGAAAATCGCAGACTCCGCGGAGATTGGTCCGTTCTGTGTCATCGCCGCCGATGTGCGCATCGGGCCCGGCACCCGCCTGATGGCGAATGTATTCGTCGAAGGCATCACCTCCATCGGCGCGGACAACATCTTCTTCCCTTATTCCACCGTCGGCGTCGCGCCGCAGGATCTCAAGTATGCGGGAGAGTGCTCGGAGACCCACATTGGCGACCGAAACAGGATTCGGGAATTCGTCACCATCCATCGCGGCACTACTGGCGGCGGCATGATCACGCGCCTGGGTGACGACAATCTGCTGATGGCCTACACCCACATCGCGCATGACGTCCAGTTGGGCAGTCATACGGTCTTGGCCAACGGCGTAACCCTTGCCGGACACGTTCTCGTGGGTGATTGGGCGGTGATCGGCGCCTTCAGCGGGGTGCACCAATTCTGCCGCATCGGCCGGCACTGCATGATTGGCGGCTACAGCGTGGTCACGCAGGACGTGCTGCCGTTCTCCACTACCGTCAATCCGCGCGAGATCAAGGTCTTCGGCGCCAACCGCACCGGTCTGGAGCGTCGCGGGTTTGAGACCCCCACCATCGACGGCTTGCAGACAGCCTTCCGCCTTCTGACGCGCGCCAAGCTGAATACCACGCAGGCCCTCGAACGGATCCGCGCGGAAGTGCCGTCCAGCCCGGAACTGGAGGAACTGATCGCCTTCCTGCTTTCCTCTGAACGCGGTGTCGTCAAGTGAAGTATGGGCTCATCGCCGGCAACGGCCGCTTCCCGCTTCTGGCCCTCGAAACGGCGCGAGCCCTTGGACACCAGGTGGTCGCCATCGGTATCCAGGAAGAGGCTTCCCGCGAGATCGAGCCCCTTGCCTGGAAGTGCCATTGGATCTCCCTCGGCCAGCTCAGTAAACTGATCGAAATTTTGAAGGCCGAAGGGATCACAGAGGTTATTATGGCGGGGCAGGTGAAGCACGCCAAGATTTTCTCGTCCATTGTTCCGGACTGGCGGCTGCTCAAACTGCTCACCGCGCTGAAGGGTAAGAACACGGCGGCACTCATCGGCGGTGTTGCGAAAGTGCTTGCCGACGAAGGCATCCAGCTTGGAGATTCGACGCGCCTCTTGAAGCCGCTGGTCGCCGGAGGCGGCGTGCTCACCAGGCGGAAGCCGACCAGCGACGAAGAGAAAGACATTGCGTATGGACGGCGAGTGGCGAGTGCGCTGGCGGGCTTCGATATCGGCCAAAGTGTCGCCATCGCTGAGCGCGCGTGTGTCGCGCTGGAGGCCATGGAAGGCACCGACGCCATGCTCCGCCGCGCCGCCGGCTTGTGCAACGGAAAGCCATTGCGGCTGATAAAAGTCTCCAATGGCCGGCATCACCTGCTGTTTGATGTTCCGGTGGTTGGGCTGGATACCATCCCAGTCATGAAAGAGACAGGCACCACGGCGCTGGCAATCGACGCGGGACGGACGCTGCTGCTTGACAGGGAGCAAATGCTTGCGCAAGCCGATGCCGAGGGCATTGCGATCGTCGGACTGGAGTCTGAAGCGACTTGACGGCTCCCCGGTATGTGCCGCCGAATCCCTTTTTCACGGACTTCTCTGTGCAGCACAAAGGCATTGCGGCAGTCTTCATTCCATCGTTGACTTGAATACTCGGCGAATTCGGTCACCTTTGGGAGCATGCCGTGCCGCGGTGTTCTCTCGGGAAACTGAGATCGGCGCAACCATCGTAGAACAGTGTTTTCACTCAGTTCAGCTGACGGACAATAGTGGATTTTGACAGCCCCGCCTGGCTCAAGGCCACCATTTGCTCGTAGCGCTCAAGTCGCCGTTGTCGGTGCAGGCCAGCCGGATCAAGGTTTGACCGCGCCTCGGGTTGACTGCTTGCAATAGCAGCCGCGGACTTGGTGTCCTTTTCTTCCGCGCGGCTGGTAGAACCAGCCGTTGGCTGTACTCCTCCAAAACTCGTTCCACTGCGGAAGATAAGTTCATCACAAGGTGAAAACGATCGGCCACGCGGAGGATGTTTCTCGCGATTTCGGCAAAAAGATGTCACAGCAGATCACGCATTTGACAGCTTGGCGCTCTTGTCGGCGGCGGGCGCCGCATTGCAGACGGTAGGTCACGTGAGCGGCAACGTGCGCTACCCTTGGAATTCATGATGAAGAATCTCGTCGTGTTCTTCTCCCTTACGTTCTTACTGTCGCCCGTGGGCTCCGCCCAAAGTGGCAGCCAAGAAGTGGCGGTGCCGGCTGATGTGAAACCCGGAAGCATCACCTGCGAGGAATGTCCTTACTCCTATCCGAGCTCTTATCTGCCTCTAACTCTTTACGGACAGGATGTCCGCATAGCGTATATGGACGTGGCACCCCAAGGGCAACCTAACGGTCATACAGTCGTTCTGCTCCACGGCAACAACTTCGCCGGCTTCTACTTCGGCGTCGTGATCGACGCCCTGCGCGAGGCAGGCTTCCGAGTCATCGTCCCCGATCAGATCGGCTACGGACGCTCCTCCAAACCCCTCATCCCCTACTATCTAGCCGACATGGCGCGGAACACGCGCGCTATCCTACAAAGCCTGAACATCAAGCAGGCGATGATTGTGGGCCACTCGATGGGCGGTATGCTCGCCGCGCGATTCGCTACTCAATATCCGGGCGTAACCGAGCGGCTCGTCTTGTTCAATCCCATTGGGCTCACAGATACCCGCTTCAACTACCCGGTTGGCGACCCCGATGAAGCATATAAGCGTAACCTCGCCTCCACGTATCAGACGATTCGTGCCAGCCTGATGCGCTACGTCGCGCACAAGCCTTCGGCCTGGAACTCCCAATTTGAGTCCTACGCTCGCATTCGCTACGCTTGGACGCTAAGCGCCGACTGGCCCCGCTTGGCGCGGGTACAGACGCTCATCAGCAGCCTGATCTATCTTGACCCTGTTGTGTACGACTGGGCGCACATCCAGTCACCGACCCTGGTCTACGGCGGCGCCGAAGACATGCTGGCAGGTACCCCCGCGGCCTTTCAGGAGGGAATGAAGCGCATCGCTGCCACCATCCCCAACGGCAAGGCACATCTACAACTGCTTCCGGGCCTTGGACACGTCCCCTTTATCGAGGCTCCGGAGAGATCGTTGCCGCCGCTGGTTGCGTTCCTAAAGGAGGGACTCACGAAGTAGTCATGCGCGGGCGCGCCGTTAGACGTGGCCGCGGTGAGTGTGGGGCACCACACTGTGGATGGCCGGCGGGTGCGGTTGAAGTTCTGCTGTTTCCGCTGAAAGGAACTGGCGCTTCCCGACATTTCTGTGTTTGCATGAATAAACAGTTGATCATGGCGATGGTCGTGGGCCTGGCAGCCTGTTCTGGCCAACACCCACCGGATGGAAAGGCCGCCGAGAGGTTGGTTTCGGAATTTAACTCTGCCATGGCTGTGAATGATTCCAGCCGATTGTTGGCCTTGTTCACTAAGGATGCGGACTATGCCGTTGGCAAGTCAGAGCCGATGGCAGTGGCAATAGCTATCCAACAACTCCCCGCCAAGAGGCTGCCTTGGGACGAGCGAACGGCGCTTACGATCAAGGTGAATAAAATACAGTTCCACCGATCAAATGAAGCCTCAGTTGACGCCACCCAGACCGATTACGCACCGATGCCCGGTAGCTTGCGCAAATGGACTTGCACCTTTCTCCTTGTGCAAATCGGAAAGGATTGGAAAATCAAATCCTATCGAGAAGAGTTCTCTGAGTCGACAACGACCCGTCCTGAAAAGCAAGAGCCCACTCCGTAACGTGAAACGGGTCTCGCTCCGGGCATCCAGATCGCCGTCGACGCGAAGGCAATTCGGCGTGTCGCGCTCGTGGGCAAGCAGCGAAGCGAACGCGGTAGGCAACGCGACGTCGAGCCGGATCACTTCGCGCGGCTCGAAGCTGTGGATACGTTCACGCGGCTGATGGCGCCTCCGATCATAATATACTCAGCCCTAGATGGAAGTCCCTTGGAGACCGACGGACGAGCATGGGAAGACTGCACCCCAGCATGTAGCGTGGGAGTATGTGGCGTAATTGGCAGCAGCCGAGCAGATGGCCCTAAGCCATGGCTCGCCAACCAATCATCAGTTAGCGGGCTGGCACCTCCATGAAACGCCGGATAGTTTGGTTTGATTGATTCGCTCCCTCACCAGTTCGAAACTGACTGCCCCCGCGCCAATTCAATACGGGCCGACGTCGAGATCGGGACCGTCGCGAGCAACTTTGTGTAGGTAGATCGCGTTCTCGTCGACGTCGGGCCGGATCACTTTGCCGGCCTCGAAGCGGTGAAGATGTTCACCCATGACGCAAGCGGTGACAGGCTTCGCCGCGCCGTTGAACGAGGTCGCGATGCTCGACGCGGGGGACTATGGATGCGCGAATGTCGCGGGCTTTCGCAACGAGAAGACAAGCGTCATCTCCGCAAAGCGGACGGCGGTCTTCCGGCACGCAGCCCCCGGGGCCCTTACACGTATCCCAAGTACCGCAGGAGCATCGCGATCACGGCGATCGCAATGACTCCAAAAACGACTCGGATGGCCGGCGAGAAATTGGGCGTATCTGGTAATGGCACGCGCCGAGCATATCAGTTAGCCGTCTGATTCCACCAGCGCATTATCGGAAGGTGCCGGCCGCCAAGCAGCTCGGACTCTCGCGTTCGCAGGCGAGCAGGGGCGCGAACGCGATGGACTCGCGCAGGCTCTTTGCGGGAGTTCGGCGAATCGCGCTCTCATTGACTTCGGGCCGGAGGACGACGCGGCGCGAAGCGGTGGATATGTTCATCCGATTGATGCATCACGCGAGCGTTGGCGGGCGGGGGCTGCGAAGTGAGGATCGCAAGTGGGCTGGTCAAGCCTCCTCGCAGTCATGAGCGGATCATTGTCAACAGCATCTTGAATCTACTGAGAGCTTTCAGAGAGTGAGGTTGCTTTGCTGGCAGGAACAGCGCGTCGCCTGCCGTTAGCCGTAGGGGCTTGCCAGAGATTGTTATCTCCGCTTCGCCCTCCAGCAAATGTGCCACAGCGTCGAATGCAGCTGTATGCTCCGTCAAGCCTTGGCCATCATCGAATGCGAACAGCGTGACAGTCCCTGTCTCTCGTTTGACAATCGTCCGGCTGACAACGGAACCATCCTGATAATTTACGAGATCTTCTACGCGGACGACTTCCGCGATGGGCATCTCGCCCTTGTGCGGTCCAGGCTGAGAGCCCATCTGTAGTTATCTCCATGGGTGCCAGTATACCTATCTTGCCGACTGTCCAATCGGCCTGCGTCGCGAGCGACAAGCAGCGGTAGGTCGCGGGCGGGTGCACGCAAGCTCCTCGCGGATTTATTCGAGCTGTGACGCGAGCGCCTGGAAGTCCTCCGTTGGTCCGACGTTGTCGAATCGACGAGGGACGCGAGACAGGTCTTAGCGGTGGATCCCGTTCTTCACAAGATGGGGCTTTGCTGTTCGTGGGCGAGGCGGAGATCACTGCGGCCCCGCTACGCCGTTTTCGGAGAGTATGCAGCTCAAGACATCATTTCCGCCAGACCGTAGCATACTTTGTCCGGTATTTTGGGTCCTGCTCCGTGGCGATCAACCGTTCGGCTGTAGCCCGGATCTTCTGGTCGCTGATGAGATCGTAAACACGCCGGAGGACGACCAGAATGTCGTAACGAATCAAGGTACAGTTCTTTTCAGAAACACATTCCTCAAAGCGCAGCACGAGTCCCTTCAAGAGCGCGTTACGCTGTGGCTCGCCCACAACCCCGATCTTCCAAAGCGACTGCAAGCAGTGGCGAGCGGTCACAAAATGCTCATCCTTAGTGACTCTCAGCAGGGCTGCAAGATCCTTTGACATTCGCTGCTTGGGGTCGCTCTTCGCCAAATTGGAAAGCACCTGGGCAGCGATTGAGCGTTGCCGGTTGTCACCGTTCCGCAGCGTGAGTAGCAGATCGTCCCATAGTTCGTATGCCCACGCAACAGGATTCTCGGTTGCTTTCGATAGCGCCTCGAAGGCCCGATTCTGACCGTCCTTGCCAGGCGAACGCAGGGCTTCAAGCAGTTCCCTGAATGGCGTTGGTGACGTTGCTGTCATCGACAAGCCTCCTAAGCCCTTTGCGCCAACTGAATCAAGTTGCCGCAGGTATCCTCCAACACAGCCGTTGTCACCGGGCCCATCACCACCGGCGGCTGCGTGAACGCCACACCCAGGGCGCAAAGACGTTCGTACTCGGCCTTCAGGTCGTCCACGCCAAACGACGTGAACGGAATTCCGTCGTGCAGCAGTGCGTTCTTGAATGGGCCTACAGCGGGATGACTATCGGGCTCCAGCAGGAGTTCCGTGCCATTGGGGTCACTGGGTGCAACCACCGTAAGCCACCTTGCATCTCCCATTGGGATCTCCGTCTTTTTGACGAAGCCCAACTTGTTAGTGTAGAACTCAAGCGCCTTGTCTTGGTCATCCACAAAGATGCTACTCACCACGATCTTCATTAGCTGCTCCCTTTCTTGATCGGTTTTGGCCACCGCTCCGCGATGGCGCTGATCGGTTCCGTATGCACGTAGTGAAACTTGAACTTGCCTTGTCGGATCGTAGTAACGAGTCCAGCCGACTCCAGCACATCGAGGTGCTGAGAGATTGCCTGGCGCGTTAGTCCGATCTGATGCTTCATCGCCAACCGCGTACATAACTCGAAGAGCGTCTGGCCGTCCCGATCGACAAGCTCGTCCAGAATTGCTCGGCGTGCCGGGACAGAGATTGCCTCGAAAACATCGCTCACTCGTTCCATAATAGGCAAGCGGAGGCTTGCCTGTCAACAACTACCTTGTCGATTACGCGGTGCTCAACACCCCAAAAAACATTGGGCCGGATCACTTCGCGCCCCCGAAGCCGTGAAGATGGTTACCCATTTCGAGTCCGTTCGGTTCCCTCATCGACCAAGGCGCGGCGGATGTGCCGGATTCCATAAGCGAGGCCCTGATCGAAGTCGACGTGGGTGTCGGTGCACCATAAGGCGAGGCGCGCTTCCAGGATCCTTTGGAGCAGCCTTGTGGGCTGCGGTTCCAGTTTGATTAGCGATGGACCGCGATAGAGCCGCGCCGTATCGAGGTCGAATGAAAAGTCGCCAAAGCGGACCCAGTTGGCCGAAGCTGCGTACAATCGCGGCTTGACCATCGGAGTAAAGCGCAACGATCATGTCCTTCTCACGCGGATCTTGAATAATCTCGCGAGGCTGTACATCGCCTTCGGCGGACGTCTTGCTGAAGCCGAAGTCGCGTTGTGTCGAGCCCTGCAGCTGGAAGCTACCGTACCTCAGCGCCATGCAGAAAGAACGCTTGCGAGTCTGGCAGAAGTGCGGCGGATGCGCGGAGATCTAACTGGCGCGAGACAGCTTTATGGGCGGGCCTTCGATGCCCTGAAACGAGACCCTAAAGCGACCCCTTTGCGGATGGCGCCATTGCTCGAAGGCATAGCCGCGCCGTTGAATGCGCGGAAGTGATGCAGCGGACTTATGGATCTGCGGAGTTCCGTAATTTCGGATCGCCACAACCGTCGCGAGGCAGCTCGGAGTGGCGCGCGCTCCCTGGCGAGCATGGAAGCGAACGGCCAAAAGGAGCCAACCTGAGTACTAGGTTAAAATACGGCTGCGCCCACTCTAGGCCTACTGTTATCCAGGAAGGCTATGACAAGTCTAGGAGGAATTTAATAGCCATGGACTCTTCACAAAGTTCGTCCAGCCGTCGTGAATT
>JBDUEM010000018.1:0-47510 GCA_040002435.1 Bryobacteraceae bacterium | reverse complement strand
TCTGCATCCCGTTTTTCCATTTTGATCTCCTTTTCCTATCAGCTCAGATGCGAATTGTTGTTCCGTCGAACTTGGTCAGAGAGAAAGTCAAACGCTCGTTGTAGCAGAGCTTCTGCTCCTCGAGAATGCCGATCGCCAATTCCTCCCCTAATCTGATCGATTCGGTATAGTCGGTGCGCCAGTGAACCCCTCCCGCATTTCGACCCGTTGAGATGTTGGCGCAGACTTTGTTCAGCTCTCCGCCAACGGTCAGCGGGGCGCCAACCCAAGGGTCTAGCGTCAAGCCATCCGCCGCGGCCTGTACGGGGCTGGGTATGGCCCAGGATTCATCGAACCACGCCTTCAGAATGGTGGTGCAGGCGCCCGCAACTGTCGCGTGCCCCGCTCCGTAGGCCGGGTGGATTGGCGATCCTTCCGGAAACGCCATTGGCAACAGAAACGTATCGTGACCTTTGCTTACGTTGAAGGTGTTCACCGCCGTGAGGACCGATGCCGCGTCCGTACGAAGTATCTCCGGGTGCAAGGCACCGTTGTAGTTGAAAGCGCCTTTGGCTTGGTTATGCACCAAGCCGGCAAAAGCCTCCGGCCTCAGACGTCTGTGCACCATCCATTTCTGGCGCCAGACGGACTTCAAAGCGCGCGTGGCCACCTCGCATACCAGGGAGAGAATGTGCGGACCACCGAAGGTGCCAAACCCATCCTGGTTGGCGGAGTCACGATAGGGATTGCCGTCGTCGAACGGCGCTTTGATTTGAAGCAGGATCAGACAGGCGTTCAGATACGCTTCGTAGAGTGCATCGAAGTGAACGTACGTCGCAAGGTCTCGCAGGTTTCGAATATAGCGCCGGAAGCTGTCGAACGTATCCGGCGGTTGTGAGAAACCATTCTGGACATTCAACCAGGTAGCAAAGTCCTGCATGTAGTCGACACCGGGCGTCGCCGTGAGGTTGAATTGTGGGATTGTAAGCGTTCCGAATGTCACCGGCAGCCACATAAACTGCGAAATATACGGGCCTGTGAGATCCCCTGAAGTGATGCCTCGAAACAGGCTGTCGGAAGTCACTACGCCTGCCACCTTAGGTCCGCGGAAATCCGAAAATGTGTTCAAGTTGTTTACCGCGGCGCTGATGGTTGGGTCGGCGCCGTTGTAGTTCCGAAAGGGAACGTCTCGCGCGAGTGCCATCCAGTAGAGTTCGGCCATCTCTGAGGCCTCCTCGGCGCTATCGATAGCCGGCGCCGGCGGAATCGTAAGCGATCCGGTGTCCGGTCCTTGGAGGTCGAAGGCCAACCCCGCTTGTGGATTCACCAGTTTCCGGTTTCCCGCAAGCGGTATCTTTTCAAAATCGGCAGGATCTCCGCTGGCAACAGCCCGCAAAAGTGCTCGATAGGCGGGCGGATTGACGTGTCCGAGCGCATCGTGTGCCAGCCCTTTGGTGAAATTGCCAAAGTACGCCAGATCGGTACCTATTCGGTACCGCGACTCGTCACCATTTGCCAGCGGCCGGCCATGCGGCCGTAGACTCGCAAGACGTGCGGCTTCTTCACGCACTTCCAGCGCTTGAGTTCGACGTGTTTGCATTTGATATTCACAGCCCCCGTTTGATTACAATCTGAAGCTTGTGCTCGGACGGGTTATCCTGCCTGCGCCAGCTTCATACTTATATGCGCGGCGTCGAGTGAAATAGGGACAATATAGTTTGTCGTTGGTGCAGAATTCTGGGACGTTATCGCTTCAGTTCCAACTCCCCAGCAGGAGGCACACGGCCTTTTTCCTTCCTAACCATGGGCTTCACCTCCTGATCCTTATACTGCAGTTGATAAAGCTTCCAGTAAATCCCGCGCATCCCCAGTAGCTGCTGGTGCGTGCCGGTCTCCCGCAGCCGTCCCTTATGCATCACGAAAATCCGGTCCGCGCGCTGAATTGTCGAAAGCCGGTGTGCAATGATAATCGACGTCCTGCCCGCCACCAGCCTTCCCAGCGCCTCACGTACGCGGATCTCCGTATCGGTATCGACACTGGAAGTCGCCTCATCCAAAATCAGAATCCGTGGGTCGTGCGCCAGCGCGCGGGCGAAACTGATCAACTGCTTCTGGCCCGTCGAAATGCCGCTGCCCCGTTCCCGCACAGGCTCCTCGAAGCGCAGCGGAAGCCGGTCCACGAAGTCCTTCAAATTGACCTTTTCGACGGCTTGTTCCAACATTTCATCGTCAATTCCCGCGGTACCGAGCCGGATATTATCGCCAATGGTTCCCGAAAACAAATAAGGATCCTGCAGAACAATCCCGAACTGCCGCCGCAAGGCCAGTAGATCGAAGTCGCGGACATTCACCCCGCCAATCCGAATCGATCCCTTCTGCACATCATAGAATCGCAGCAGCAGGTTGGTCAGCGTAGTCTTGCCTGCGCCCGTATGCCCGACAACCGCGATGGTTTCTCCGGGAGCAATGGTAAAGCTGACATCCTGCAGCACCCAATCTTCGCCATTGTAGGCGAACCACACATGGTCAAATTCAATGGACACCGGCAAGCTGGAAACCGGAGCCTTCGTAACAGGCGAAACAATCGAAGGTTCAGTGTCCAGCAGCTTGAAAATCCGCTCCGACGCCGCCATGGCGCCTTGCAGGATGTTGTATTTTTCGCTCAAATCCTGAATCGGCCGGAAAAAGCGCATCCCATACTGCAGGAACGCAACCCAGGCGCCTAGCGTCAGTGCGTCGCCGCGAACTTGAAATCCGCCATAGGCCAGCAGAAGCGCCAGCGCCAGCATGCTGAGAAATTCCACCACCGGATAGAACCAGCCGTAGGCAAAGATCGAATCTTTGAACGCCTCCATGTGGTCGTGATTGATGGCCCGGAACTCCTCGGAGCTGCGCGCCTCACGATTGAACAGATGCAGCACCGGCATGCCGTTGATGTGTTCCTGCAAATAAGCATTGATACGGGCAATCGCGATGCGGATCCGCCGGTAGCTGCTTTGTACCGCGCGCCGGAAAATGCCCGTCACCACTACCACCAGCGGCACCACCAGAAGCAGCAGGCCGGTCATCTGCGGGCTCATCTGCAGCATCGCCACGGCGACGAAGCTCAACATCAGCAGATCGCCCAGAATGGTGACCAGCCCGGAGGTGAACAAATCATTCAGCACGTCCACATCGGTAGTAACTCGCGTCACCAGCCGGCCCACCGGATTGCGGTCGTAGTAAGCAACATCCAGCTTCTGCATGTGGCCCATCAGTTCATGCCGCAGGTCAGACATGGCATTCTGGCCCGTCCACTGCATGAGATAGGTCTGGCCGAACTCCATCAGCAGATTCACCAGCAGGGCCAGCAGATACAGTCCGGATATCTGCGCAAGGCCGACCCAGGGATCCGCAGAAAGGTAACGTCCAAGCGGTCCGGACGCGGCCACCTTGTTCGGAAGCAGATAGCGGTCAATCGCCAGCTTGGTCAGCAGCGGCCCTGCCACCTGCAACAACGACCCGATACAGAGAAACACCAGGGAGATTGCCACCGTTCCCTGGTAAGGCCGCATGTAGGTCAGCAGCCGCGCCATCAGGCGGCTGTCGTAGGCTTTTCCGATTACCTCTTCTTCCACTCTACTGAGTTTAACAGTGGCATTTTTTCACAATGATAGAGTGGGAAAGAATGGATGGATTGATTGTTGCCGATAAGCCCGCCGCCTGGACCTCGCACGATGTAGTGAACCGCATGCGGCGCCTCGCGAATACGAAAAAGGTCGGCCATCTGGGCACTCTCGATCCTGACGCCACCGGCGTCCTGCCGCTTGTAATCGGCCGAGCCACCAGGCTGGCGCAATACTTCCAGCGTACCGACAAGGTCTACGAAGCGGTCATTCACTTCGGCTGGTCCACCGATAGCTACGATGCGGCCGGTGAACCAACATCACCGGAAACCGAAGTCCTCCTCGACCGCGATCGCATGGAAACGGAATTGGCTTCGTTTCGCGGAAAAATCACCCAGATTCCCCCCGCGATTTCCGCCAAAAAAATCGGCGGCACGCCCGCCTACCGGCTCGCCCGCCAGAAAATCACCGTCGAAATGAAGCCGGTGGAAGTGGAGATCTACCTTCTCGAAATGTTGGATTGCAGCGGCGCCGATCTCACCATCCGCATGCACTCCTCCACCGGAACCTACGTCCGCAGCATCGCGCACGATCTCGGGCAGAAGCTCGGCTGCGGAGCCTTCCTGCGCACCCTGCGCCGCGTCTCCGCCGGTGGTTTCGATCTCACGATGTCCCGCACTTTGGAGGAACTTGGCGCGCTGGCTGATGCCGGAAACCTGGCCGAGGCCCTCATTCCATGCGCCGAGTTACTGCCTGAATTCCCCAGGGAACTGGTAGATGACACCACGGCCGGCTTCATCCGCCAGGGCCGGGACTTCCGCGTGTCTCCGTTCCGTTCGGAACCGGAAGCAAAGTTCGTGAAGGCCGTTTCCTACGGCGGGGATTTAGTGGCGATCGGAGAGGCGGTTTTACCGCATTTGTATCATCCCGTGCTTGTGCTGTAATACTACGGTGAAAGAAGTTTAATCTTAATTTCACCTGCCCTTCATTCGATTTGCTTAGGCTAAAAGATGTGGTTAATTAAGCTAGTTCTTGTCCTCGCTTTGGGCACCCCGCTGCTTCCGCCGGTGGTGCGCGCGCAGGAACAGGGAACTACGCCGCCGGAACCTAACTACGAATTCTTCTCCGGCACCATTTCCCAGATGCCCCCCGGCCAGATTGCCGTCGCTCGAACGGTGTTGGGAAAGCCGGCCGAAAACCGCAACTTCATCATCAATGCGGAGACCAAAGTGGAGGGCAAGCTGCGCCTGAAAGTCCGCGTGACGGTTGGCTTCAAGTCCACCCCCGACGGAGACCTCGCCGTCCGCATCATCGTCCGTCCCCAGGACAAGAAGTAACCCCTAGCGCCGCTGCTTCTTAGCCCAGCCCTCTTTGTTCACCTGCCGGCTGCGGCCCAACGCCAGCGCGTCTTCCGGAACATTAGCCGTAACTACCGAGCCCGCCGCAACGTAACTCCCGGCGCTCAACTCCACCGGGGAAACCAGCGTGGAATTGCTGCCTACAAATACCTTGTCCCCGATTTTCGTTTGGTGCTTATGCTTCCCATCGTAGTTGCACACAATCGTTCCGGCGCCGATATTTACGCCCGCGCCAATCACCGAATCGCCCAGATACGCCAGATGACCCGCCTTCGAACCCGTGCCCAGCGTCGTCTTCTTCAATTCCACAAAATTCCCGACATGGGCGGCGGCCAGAACGTGATTGCCAGGACGCAGACGCGCAAAAGGCCCGATGGTAGCCCCGTCCTCAATCCGGGAGTCCTCAATCACGGTGTACGGCGCAATCTTCACTCCATCGCCCAGCTGGCTGTTGCGCAGAATGGAACCCGAGCCGATACGGCAGTTCTCTCCGATTCTGGTGTTTCCCAGCAGCTGCGCAAACGGCTCAATCACGGAATCCATTCCCGCCCCGGCTGGAATATCGACGACCACGGTCTCCGGCTTCTCGATCGTCACTCCATCCAGCATCAGTTGCCGCACCTTCCGTTCGCGGAAAATCCCGTCCACTATCGCCAGCTCGACACGTGTGTTGATGCCCATTAACTCACTGGGATCGGCGTGCAGCAGCGCGCTCACCTTGTGGCCGGCGCGGTTCAAGATCTCCACAATGTCGGTGAGGTAGTACTCCTTTGATACCGGGTTCGGTTCAATCTCACCCAGATGTTTCCAAAGCAATGCTGCGTTGAAGCAATAAATTCCGGAGTTGATCTGGCGCACGGCCCGCTGTTCCGCGGTCGCCACCTTCTGCTCAACGATTGCCTCCACGCACCCGGCGGAATTCACAATGGCCCGGCCATAACCCGTGGGGTCGTCCAGCATGGTAGTGATTACCGTTGCCGCGGCCTGGGAATTGGCGTGGTGCCTGATCAGGGTGTGCAAAGTATCAATCGACAGCAGCGGGCAGTCGCCGTAAAGAACAACCAACAGCCCGTCCTCATCCGGCGTTACACCCCGGCAGACGGACAGCGCGTCGCCGGTACCTCTTTGTTCCGCCTGCAGCGCAAAGCGGACCTGCGACCCGGCAAGGGTCTGCTTCACTTCTTCGGCCTGATGCCCCACCACCACCACCACACGCTCCGGGGAGGTCAGTGTGAGCGCCGAATTCACCACGTGCTCCACCAGGGAAAGCCCCCCCGCGTGATGCAGCACCTTCGCCTTACGCGATTTCATCCGCGTACCCAGGCCCGCGGCAAGAATCACAATGCTTAGATTTGTTTCCATTCGATAGTTAACCGTTTAAACGCAGCTTTCGCCGCCGTCCTTCCCCCGCGAGCCGTAGTGCGATCTCGGCGATCGCAACCGGATCGTGTCTCACCTTCTCGCCTTCGCAGGCAAATTTCTGGCCGACCGCCTTCACACCCAACTCGGCCAGCCGTTCTGTGTCATTCTCCACCGGCTGCGCGTTCTGCGTGGCGTAGCGGCGCTTCAGCGGCGCCGTGATCGGTCTGGTATTCACCATCGCATAGTCCAGAATGGGCATGCCCGCGTGGGTGTGGATGGCGGCCACGTGATCGGACGCGCGGAAATTCATCGTCTCCCCAGGTTGCCACATCAGGTTCACAAAATAGGCCTTGATTGCTTGCGATTGGGCAATCGCTTCTGGAATCCCCTTCACAAGAAGATTCGGAATCACGCTGGTGAAGAGGGATCCAGGGCCCAGCGTAATCAGATCAGCGCCGTCGATGGCAGCCAGCGTGTCTTCAATCGGCTCACAATCCAGGGGAATCGTGCGGATTCGCTCAATCGGCACTTTGCTCTTGCTGATCCGGCTCTCGCCCGAGATCACGCGGCCATCCGATAACAGTGCTTCCAGAACTACGTTCGCGGCAGTCGATGGATAAATCCGCCCGCAACTCGCCAGTACCTCGGACGACAACTGTACCGCCTTCGCAAAGTCTCCCGTCAGATCGGTGAGGGCGGTCAGGAACAGGTTGCCGAAGCTGTGCCCCTTCAAACCGCGCCCGGTGGAAAACCGGTATTGAAAAAGTCTCGACAGCAGCGTTTCATCTTCAGACATCGCCACCATGCAGTTACGAATGTCTCCGGGGGGCAGCACCGCGAAGTCGCGGCGCAGACGGCCCGAACTGCCGCCATCGTCAGTTACGGTCACCACGGCGGTAATATCGAGGCCTACTCCAGCCGGGCCGGCATGAGGTTTTAATCCGTGCAAGAGCACGGACAGACCCGTGCCGCCCCCTATGGCGACAATGCGGAGCGGATCCGAAGGAATTTTGCGACTGCGTGGCGCAACCATCAAGCTTTAGAATCGCACACGGCCTAACTCATCAGACGCGGCGTTCTAGTCTTCGTCGTACACCGTGACTTGTTCAAGATCTTCCGCTTCAAAGACTTGACCGCATCCTAGGCAGCGGACGTAGTCGACACCATCCCGGCGTGCCAATACTTCGGTTTTGCTGTGGTCGCAAGAGTTGTCCATAAAACTGAACTTTCCCCATTTTAAGCAAGCTCACATTCTTGTCAAGCCCCCATTTGTGCGAGAAGGCTCTAGTACTCGAAGGTACAATTCAAGCATGCTGCCTGGATATGCAGAGCCTCTCGCAACACACGAGTTCACATCCCGCTTCGCCGCGCTCCGGGATGCGGGCTTTTACAGGGATACCCAAGGGCTCGCGGTATCCTCCATCGGCATCGGTTCTTATCTCGGCGCCCTTGACGAAAAAACAGATCGCGGTTACTCCGAAGCAGTGGCTGCCGCTGTTCGCGGTGGCATCAACTTCATAGATACGTCACTCAACTACCGCAATCAGAGATCGGAGCTGTCTATCGCCACCGCCATCGCGGAACTCGTTGCAGCCGGAGACGTGCGGCGCAGCGAATTCCACGTGTGTACCAAGGCAGGCTATCTGGTGCCGAACGCGACGCCCAGCCTTGACCCCGCCGATGTCGTAGGCCGGACGCACTGCCTCGCTCCAGACTTTCTGGCCGATCAGTTGGAGCGCAGCCGCAGCAACCTGTGCCTCGAAACCATCGATGTCTTCTATCTGCACAATCCGGAAACCCAGCTCAAGACGGTCCCGCGCGGCGATTTCGACGCAAGGATTCAGGCGGCTTTCGAAATGCTCGAGCAAAAGGCGGACGAAGCGAAAATCCGTTTTTATGGGGCGGCCACGTGGGCCGGTTTTCGAAAACCTGCCGGGCATCCGGAAGGCCTCTCACTCCGCCGCATGGAGGAGATCGCCCGTGCCGTGGGGGGCCCCGGTCACCGGTTCCGCTTTATTCAGTTGCCTCTGAACCTGGCCATGCGCGAAGCCGTGGACGGTTCGCGCCCAACCATTCTGGAAACTGCCGGGGAATTGGGAATCTCCGTTGTCGCCAGTGCGTCTCTGCTGCAAGCCAGGCTCGCGCAAAATCTGCCCGATGAGGTTGCACAATCCTTTCCCGGGCTCGCCACAGATGCGCAGCGCGCACTGCAGTTCACCCGCTCCGCGCCTGGAGTGTCGGTGGCTCTGGTGGGGATGAGCAGCGCCGCTCATGTGAAAGAGAATCTGGCGGTCGCCTCAGTTTCGCCGGCAGGGAGGCAGGAGCGGTAGGTGTCCGCGGGATCTCCAGAGGTCATCGATCTCAAGTCATCGGATCTGGAAGCAGTATTGGCAGACCTTCCCAAGGGTCCGGCGGTTTTCGCCATCTGGCCGGCCGAAGGCGCTCCCTATCTGGGCAAAACAAACGTTCTCTCCCGCCGCTTGAAGCGTTTGCTGCGGAGTGCGCCGCAGATCTCACACATGTTGAACCTGCACGGAGTCGCCACACGCGTGGAGTATTGGCGCTTCTCGTCGCGCCTGGAAGGCAACCTGACGTTGTACCATCTGGCGCGCCGGCACCTTCCCGGAAACTACATTGACTTCCTGAAACTGCGCATGCCGCCCTACGTCAAGCTGATTCAGACGAACCAGTTTCCGCGTACACAAGTCACCCAGCGCATCGGACGCGAACCTTCGCTCTACTATGGGCCCTTCCAGTCCAGAGCCGCGGCGGAGGAGTTTGAGCATGGCATACTCGATCTCTTTCAGATCCGGCGCTGCCAGGAAGATCTCGATCCGCGCCCCAGTCATCCAGGTTGCATTTACGGAGAGATGGGAATGTGCCTGCGGCCCTGCCAGGAAGTAGTAGGTGTGGCCGAGTACCGGAGCGAAGCCGCCCGCGTGGCAGAGTTCCTGACAACCAATGGCGTCCATCTGCTCCATACCACCGAAGCCGCCCGCGATCGCCTCAGCGTCGAGATGGATTTTGAAGCCGCCGCCCGGCAGCACAAGCGGGTCGAACGCATCGAACAGGTCCTGAAGCTTCGCGATGCGCTGGCGTTTGACATTGATCGGCTCAACGGGGTTGCCGTTACCGGTTCCGTCACCCCTGCGGCCGTAAAGTTGTGGTTTGTTATCGGTGGCTGCTGGCAGGCTCCCTGTGACTTTCATGTTGGCGCGACGGGCGACAAATCCGTTTCCCTAGATCACCGTCTGCGCGACGTTTCTGCATCCCTCCAAATCACCAAACTAGCCGCACGCGAGCGTCAGGAACACCTAGCCTTGCTCGCCCGCTGGTTCTATTCCAGTTGGCGCGATGGAGAGTGGATTGCCTTCGATAATATGGAGAAACTTTCCTATCGAAAGCTCACCGGAGCCGTCTCCCGGGTAGCTGCGGCCGCAAATAATTTGTAAACGAATCCGCGGCGGAAGCGTCCATCCGTTCGTGACGAAAACCAAGTGGATTTGCTCGGTGATCCTCCTGTCCACAGTGGCGCTATCCGGCTGCGCGACCACCAGCATCAGCCGAATCCTGGCCGACCCGCACCGCTACCGGCAGCGTGAAGTCCACGTGGAGGGTAACGTCACTAACGTAATCGGGGCGCTGAACGCCGGCGTCTACCAGGTGGACGACGGAACCGGCAAAATCTTCGTCGTGTCGGGCCGCGGCATCCCCGGCAAAGGGACCCACGTAAAAGTGAGTGGCACCGTGACCGAGGGCGTCAACATCATGGGCAAGTCCTTTGGCACCTCCATCCAGGAACACGGCCACAAAGTAAAATTCTAAGGCCACACACGACGGCCGGCTCCCAGCCCGCGCGGAGGCCCCGCATCCGCCTGCTACCATGCAAGAAAACATGCCACAGCCTGATCAATGCAAAAACCTCGATGAGATCCGTGCCGGAATGGACGCCGTTGACCGCCAGATCATCGACCTGATGGTGGAACGCGTTGCCTACGTCCGGGCCGCTGCAAAATTCAAACCGAACGCCATCTCCGTTGCCGCCCCAGATCGGGTCCAGGCCGTTCTCAACACCCGCCGCCAATGGGCGGAAAGCGCCGGCCTCAACGGCACGGTAATCGAGGGCCTCTACCGGGATCTGGTGGCGTACTGCATTTCGGAAGAAAAGAAACACTGGGAAACCCTGCACTCCTAAGCCGTTTCTAAAACCCGGGCGGAAATTGCCGATAAGACCTTGGTAGTGTTATGAGCACCCGAGTCGCAATAAAGCCCGAACTACCGCCCACCACAGCGTCCGTCCTCCAGTCATACGCTGAAGAAGGGTTTTCCGACAAAGCGGCACTCGAAGCTCTGCTGGAAAAGAACCCCAATGAGTTTTGCCGCGCGGCGGTAGCCATGTTGCCCGATGCGGAATCCACGTCCGGCTTCCGCTTCCTGGTCCATCTGCTCATCAAACACGGCCTTCTGATGAAGGTCCTGGGCGACGCGCAAAACTGCCGCCTGGAGGAGGCGATTGCCATCGTCAAAGCCGTGTCACTAATCGGCTCCTCACTGGAGCCGCAGCTCGAACGGCGTCTCAGTGCACTCTTGCAGGAGGCTCCTTCGTCGTTAGCAAGCTCACGAATCTACCGCTTCATGCAGTTGCTCTCTGAGATCTCCAAAAACTGCTTTCTCCTGTTCCAGTCCGAACTCATCGCCTATCCCGATCCAATGGTTCGGGCGTCCGCCGTCCTGCTCATCGGGCGCGCGGGAAAGAATCCGGATCTCATGGGCCGAATGCTTCTCGACCCTGATCCGCGCGTGCAGGCGAACGCCGTGGAAGCATTGTGGATTTTCAAAGAAGACGACTGCAAGCCGATGCTCTTCACTGCCGCGAAATCAAAGCACCACCGCGTCGCCGGAAACGCCGCGGTCGGTCTCTATCGCATCGCCGAAATCCGAAGTATCGCCATGCTGCTGGAGATGGCGCGGCACAAAGAGCTTCTATTCCGCCTCGCCGCGATCTGGGCCATGGGCGAAACCGGAGATTGCCGCTTCGTTCACCACCTGACGGAACTGGTCCGCAACCTGGCAGGGGATGAGCGCGTCGCCGCGCTGCGGGCTCTGGCGCGCATCCGCTGCCGGAATCTGTCGCGTGTCGCCCAGCCCGCCATTCACATTCGAGTAGCCCGTGCGGCAAACGGACCGGGCAGTTCCCGTCACTTGGTCTTGAAGCTCGTCTCGGCTAGCAGTTCCGATTTGCAGACGTTGCGCTCCACTGACTTTGCCATCTGGGAAGGCAGCACGCTGGTCTGTGACTATTCCGTATCCGTTCCGAATGCAGCCGTACTGCTGGTTGCGGCCTTTGTCGCGCCCCGCATCCTCTCTGAGGTGGACCCCTATCGGGTCGCTATCGCGGAGGGCCTCAGCCGCTGCCTTGCCCTCAAGAGGCCCGACGACGTCTGGCGGCTGGACCGTTACACTGTGGAAGGACAGGCGACAGGTGCGGCGGTTACTCGCAGCGGCGCCGCGTTTTTCTATGACGATTTGGTTCTCGGAACCGGCATCAAGACCCAGTTCGGATTTCTCTCCTCTCCTGAGCTGTTGAGCAAACTGGTCATCGCGATCGGTTCCCGCGAAAGGACTGTCGCCGATTTGCTCACAGCGGCCGAAAGAATCAATGAGGCGCTCGCCAGACTCTCTGGAAAGCGGCACCTGTTTCTCTTCCTCCATGAGAATTCCAAGGAGTGGCCGGTTTCCGCCGCGGCCCTGCAACCGCTTGCCGATTTCGTCAGGAGCGAACGGATTGTGCTGCACGGTTTCACCCTGGAATCTTCGCCGCAATGGAATGGATTACGGGAGGTCTGTCTGGCTCTCGAAGGCGGAACCTTCACCATCTCCCCGGTAGAGGAACTGCCGGACGTAGTCGAGAAGCTTTATTCTGAACTGGTCAGCTCCTTCGATATTTTCTATAATGCGCCTGGTTCCGGGTATCCCGCTGGCGACGTACGCATCTCGATTTCGAGTGACCTGGGCTGCGGTGAAGTCGACTTCTCCCTCGCCAGCGACGAGTTGCACGTTACCGAGCGCCAGGAATAGCACTGCACTGCGCATTTCGCGACGGTCATTATATGATGTAGCTCGTGCCTTCCAAAATACTTACCACCCTGCTTCTACTGGCCCTGCCGCATCTCGCACTCGCTTTTGGTGACGACTACTTTCCAGCTCCCGATGCCAAGGGCGGCTGGCGAACTCTCACCGACGCCGCGCAGATTCGCAGCAGGACCGGCATTGACACAGCCAAGCTCGACCACGCCTTCGAATACATCCAGAACACGAGCCAGCACGGCGGTCTGCTCGTGGTTCGTCACGGCTACCTGGTCTTCGAACGCTACTTCGGCCGCGGCAACCGCGAAGCACTCCCTGAGCTTGCCTCGTGCGGGAAGGCCTTCACCAGCGTGGCCGTAGGCATCATGCTTAAGGAGAAGGCCGACCAGATCCCGAATGGACTGGACGAAAAAATCTTCACTCCCAAGTACATGCCGGCTGACATCTTCCCCCTCGACGATCCGCGGAAGGCGGAGATCTCGCTCGGCCAGGCCCTATCCATGGCGGGCGGGATCCGCGGCACGAATCCGGTCTACGTGAAAGGCGTGAAGCAGACGTGGGAAAATCCAACCGAAGACAACGGTCCTTATTCCACCACCGACGCTTTCGCAGCGCATCAATCCCTGTGGTGCGCGCCCGGAGAATGCTATTCCTACACCACATCGTCCAGTCATTTGGGCGCCATGGTGGTCCGGCGCGTCACCGGAATGGAAATGGAAGACTATATGCGCCTGCGTCTCACCGGACCGCTCGGCTTTGGTACCTGGGGCTACGCCATGTACCGTCCCAAGCTGAAAGGCGGCATCGATGCCGAAGGCCGCATGCTCCACACCCCCGGCGGAGGCAGCATTGCCGTCCGTTCCACTGACGTTCTTCGATTTGCCTACCTCATGCTGCACGAAGGCAAGTGGGGAAAACAGCAGATCGTACCTGCCGACTTCGTGAAGATGTGCGGCCGCATGGTGAAGTACAACCGGCATTACAATCACAGCTTCAACTTTAATGTGAATGAACAGGGCGCGGTTGCCGATGTGCCCCGCGACGCCTATTGGAAGGGCGGTTCCGGCGGATACGCCATCTACGTGGTGCCTTCGCTCGACATGGTGATTTACAAGATGGGCGGTACCGAAGGGCAATACGATCCGAAACTGACGCGCCTACCTGTGAAATACACCTATGACGGATCGCGGGACAATTGGAAACCGGGCGACCCCAAGGCTATTGGCGATTCCACCGGGAAGACGCTGCAGATGGTTGTGGCCGCGGTCAGCGATCAGCGGTAATCGGAGTTCTTGATGGACGGGTCCGGCATCGGTGCAATCGATGCTCCCGCCGCTGTCATCAGCCGCCGGAACACCGCAATCGTATCCGGCGAAGGCTTGAAGTTGCCGAAGCGGTGGCCATCCGCAATCCACAGCGGAGTCCATCCGTGCGAGTTCTTGCGGTTCCAGATTTCCATCTTCGCGCCGTGATCCGCCAGGAATTGCACGGCCCCGGGCGCATTCTTATAGGCAGCCCCATGCATCGCGGTCTCGCCGTTGTTGTCCACGGCATTGATATCGACGCCTAAATCCAGGGCAGCCTGCAAAGCCTCGACTACCTCGCTGTCCGATCCGGCATCTTCGCCAGGAGACCGCGTGCCAAGACCCGCGGCCACAATCATCGCGTTGGCCTTATCGGCAGTCGTTATCTTGGGGTCCGCGCCCAGTGCCGCCAGCGCGCGCATCAATTGAGCATCCGCGCTCCGCGCAGCCAGCAGGAACGGCGTCGCGCCCAAGGTGTTGAGGCTCGTCAATCCGACGTTCACCTTCCTGGTCATCTGCGCATTGATATTCGCCCCGTGCTCCACCAGCTTCTTTACCAACTCCAGGCTGCTCATATTTCCCGACCCCTGAGGAGCCGGATCATTGTCGCCAAGGCCGGGCTTTCTCACCCACGAGATGGTATGTAAAGCCGTCCAACCAGGTAGTGCGGCATTCGGATCGGCGCCGGCGTCCAGCATCACCGACGCAAGTTCAAAGTGGCAGTTCGATACGGCCAGCAGCATCGCGCTGGTGCCGTCGGCCGGCGGACCCTGGACGCCTCCCGCTTTCTTGGCCGACGAATGCACCGTCTCATTCACATCGGCACCCGCCTGTAACAACGCCTTTACCACGCCGATGCGGCCTTCCCGAGCCGCAAATAACAGCGGAGTAAAACCGGACTTGGTGCTGGCATGAAGATTCGCGCCGCCTTTCAGCAGGGCTTCAACGGCAGCGGTGTTTCCCTCGGCCGCCGCCCACATCAGCGCCGTTTGCCCAAACACGGATTCCGTCGCATTGACGTCGGCCCCATGCTCCAGCAGTACTTTCACGGCGTTCACCTTGCCCGTACGAGCCGCCGTCATCAGGGCGGTTTCCCCTCCAGGCAGAATTGTGTTCGCATCGGCGCCGGCATTCAGCAGCAGTTCCACTATCGCTGCGTTGCCATTCGTACAGGCCAGCGAGAGTGCGGTCACGCCGTAGCGGTTCGCCGCCTTGACATCGGCGCCCGCCTTCACCAGCAAGCGGGCGGTCTCCAGATCATCCTGTTCGGCGGCCCAGTCCAGTGCAGAGGTGCCGTCCAGTTGACGGGCGTTGACATCCACGTGTTGTTGTTCCAACAGCGCGCGGATCGCCGGCCGGTCCATATTCTTCGCGGCATCCGCCAGCCGCGCATCGGGCCCTGCAGCCAGCAGGCTGCTCGCGGAAAGCAACGCAGTCCCGCACCACTTCACGGCGTTTCTCACAGCGAGAGCGGCTCCAGTAACTCCGGCACTTTGCCCTTGCTATCGGCGAACTTGTCCAGCTTTACGCCGACCTTGTCCAGCAGCGTTAAATGCAGATTAGCCAGAGGGGTCGGCTCGGCATACTGGATGTGCCGCCCGCCCTTCATACGCCCCGCGCCGCCGCCCGCGACGAGAATCGGCAAATTCACGTGATCGTGTACATCCGGATTCCCCATCCCGCTGCCGTACAGGTAAACCGAATGATCCAGCAGCGTGCCATTGCCGTCGCGCGTCGAGCGCAGCTTGTCCAGAAAATAGGCAAAGAGCGACACATGGAATGCATTGATCTGCGCCACCTTCGCCAGCTTCTCCGGAT
Source organism: Bryobacteraceae bacterium (assembly GCA_040002435.1). GTDB lineage: Bacteria > Acidobacteriota > Terriglobia > Bryobacterales > Bryobacteraceae > JANXXV01. The sequence continues at coordinate 31,997 of JBDUEM010000018.1, read as the reverse complement.
TCCCTCCGTTGTGCGTCAGCGGATGATGCGGATCGGAAACGCCAATCTCGGGATACGTTCTCGTGCTGGTCTCGCGAGCCAGTTGGAACGTGGTCACCCTCGTCACGTCGCCCTGCAGTGCCAATACCTGCAGGTCGAACATCAGCCGCGCATGGTCCGCATACAAAGCGGGCACTCCCACAGGTCGTTCCAGATCCGGCAGCCGTGAGTCCGCCGTCTCCGCCTCGGCTTTCTGAATTCGCCTCTCCACCTCGCGAACCGTATCCAGGTAATCGCTTACCTTTGTTCGATCGCTGGGCCCGAGCTTCTTTTGCAATCGAGCGATATCTTCGCCCACCCAATCCAGCAGGCTGGCATTCTTCTTCAGCTCCGCCCTGCGCTCGGCGGATGTTCCCCCATCTCCGAACAGCCGTTCAAATGCAACTCTGGGATGAGCCTCAGCCGGAAGTGGCGTGGTCGGAGAGGACCACGAGAGGTTGTTCTGATACACGCAGGCATAGCCGTTATCGCACTGCCCGACCGTAGTCAGCAGATCCATGGCCAGTTCCAGCGAGGGCAGGCGCGTCTCCCGGCCCAACTGCTTCGCTGCAATCTGATCCACCGTCGTAGCCAGGTAATAGTCGCTGCTTTCCGTCCACTTCGACGTAGCCGCGCTCAGGAACGCCGCGTTCGACGTTGCATGAGTACCGGGATACGCATTCCGCAGCTCCATGTTCGACATCACGGTGAGCTGATCCACAAAAGGCGTCAGCGACCGCAGAGTGGGCGACAGTTCCCCCAGTGCGCCTCCCGAGCCCGCCGGTGTCCATTGGGCGATGTTCGCGCCCATGGGGATATAGACGAATCCCAGCCGCCGCACCGGATTCGCCGGAGTCGCCGCCAGCGCCGTCATCGAGGGCACCATCGCATCCAGCAAAGGCAGCGCCATCATAGCGCCGGCGCCCCGCAGAAACGTTCTGCGATGCAGAGCCTTCTTCGTGATCATCATTGCGATCTCCTCATTTGAAACGGTGTGCTCTTCACGATTCCCGCCACGATAGCCGAAAAGCGGTAGTTCTGAGCCTCGGAATCGCGAACCACCTTCCTGATCGCCGGCGCGTCGTAGTATTCCACTCCGCGTCCCAGCGCGTATGTTAAAAGTTTATCGGTAAACGTGTTCACAAAGATATCGGGGCGGCTGACCAGGGCTTTCTGCAGACCCGCGACACCCGTGAATTTACTGCCGTCCGGCAGACCGCCAGAGGCGTCGATCGGCGTAATATCTTCCTTGGTCCGCCAGCGTCCCACCGCATCGAAGTTCTCCAGCGAGAAACCGACCGGATCCATCAGTTGATGGCATCCGGCACACGCCGGATTCGCCCGGTGCTGAGCCAACCGCTCCCGCATCGGGACATTATTCCCGATACCGGTATTCTCCTTCAGGCTCGGAACAAACGGCGGCGGTGGTGGCGGCGGAATGCCGAGAATATTCGAGAGAACCCACTTGCCGCGGATCACCGGAGAGGTCCGCGTCGCATACGAGGTCACGGTGAGAATGCTTCCCTGACGCAGCAAGCCGCCGCGGACACCATCAGGGCCAAACGTCACGCGCCGGTACCGGCTGCCATACACGTTCGGAATGCCGTAGTGTTTCGCCAGGCGCTCATTCACAAACGTGTAATTCGCGTTGATCAAATCGACAACATTGCGATCCTCGCGCATCACACTTTCAAAGAACAGTTCCGTCTCCTTTCGAAAGGCCTGCCGGAGGTTATCGTCGAAATCGGGAAACAGCCGCATGTCGGGGGTAGCCGACGATAGGTTACGCAAGTACAGCCACTGGTCCGCGAAGTTCGTCACCAGGGCTTCAGAGCGCTGATCGGCAAGCATGCGCCGCACCTGCTGCTCCAGCACCGCGGGTTCCCTCAATTTCCCCTGCACTGCGACGTCAAGCAGTTCGTCATCCGGAATGCTGCTCCACAGGAAAAACGAAAGCCGCGAAGCCAGTTCCAGGTCGCTCACCTTGTAGGCTGTACCGGGCGCCACGCCCGCCGGATCCTGTTCTACGCGAAAAAGAAATTCCGGACTCACCAGCACAGACCGCAGCGCCATCTCAATTCCCGTCTCGAATCCGCCATTCTTTCGCGCTTCGCGATAAAACCGTAGTGGCGCGGCGAGGTCCGCATCCGTAACCGGCCGGCGGTATGCCCGCCGGGTCAGCGTCGAAAGAATGCGCTTCGCACAGCCATCTTCCTCACCCGGCGTGGAAGGTTGACACACAAAAATGCGCCGTCGGCTGGGGGTGTCACCCGGACCTTTCGCCCCGTACGGCCCGTTCACGGTGATCGAATAAAGCGCGGGAGTCACGCGCGGATGACGGTCCATATTGAAGTGCACTTGCAGCGGCTGCCGCTCCGTCTCCAGCAGGGCCGAACGCTTCTTCACGAACGCAACGGCAATGACGTGCGGACCAGCCTTCACCGGAATCCGCACCTTCAGATCCTGATCCACCGCATGATGATCGTTCCCTGACTCGGGCGGCTTCACCGTGAACAACCGCACCCGGGCGCCATCCAGAGTCAATTCCACCTCATGAGTCCCCTTCAGCCCTTCCACATGTTCGTTACGGTCCCGGGCCAGCCGCAGCTGTATGTCGTACTCCGCATCCAGCGGAAACGTATACGGCAGCACCGTACCGCCGCGCGTGCCCAGCGGAAGATCGTCGAAATGCTCCTCCTGCGTCAAGTCCGGCGGAAGGTTGATGGTTTCCCCGCCAGGGGACCGGATGGGACTACCAATCGCCAGGCGGCTGATCTTTTGCGCAGCCGAGAGATATCTCTCAAGCAAAGTGGGCGACAGGTCGCCAACAGTCACATTGTCAAAGCCATGACTGGATTCGTCGGCCGGCAGCATAGACGATACATCGATGTCTTCCGCCAGAAGGTCGCGGATCGCATTCCTGTATTCGGTGCGGTTCAAGCGCCGGAAGGTATCGCTACGGCCGGGGTTGGGTTTCGCGGCAGCCGCGCTGTCCAACGAGCCCTCCAGCGACGCGAGCAGTTGATTGTAAGAGGCTTCGTCAGGGCGGGGTAGACCGGCAGGAGGCATTGAGCGGGTCCGCAACTTGCGCACCACCTTCTCCCACTCCTCCGGGTGCGCTCCGGCATTCTCCACCTGCAGGGAGTCCAGCGCTAAACCACCGGTTTTCAATTTGGTGTTATGGCATCCAAGGCAATACCGGGACACCACATCGGCAGCCGAACACAAACTGAGGCTGGCAAGACACACCACCCCGAACGCCCAGCGGCTCATTGAACGAATCCTCCAAGAAAATATATAAGTTCCGCGCCTCTTAGGCAACTTGCCTGAATAAGACAAACCATGGACAGCCACTACATTTATTCTATAATTGCCTCCATGATTCTCCGCCTTGTTGAGAACGGCCAGCAGGTCGGGGCAGAACTCCTCGATGCCGATCAGAAGCCTCTCGCGACCGGAGCCTTCTCTGACGTCGAGACCACCGCGCTAACCCTGACGAACATGGCTGGAGCGCTGGATGCGGAAAGCGACCTCATCCAACTGGGCAGACATTTGGGTTCTTTGTTGGTTCCCAGGGAAATTTGGGATCGCCTGAGAAGCATGTCCGATTCCTCTCTCTTACAAATAGAGGTTCCGGAAAACTTATGGAATATTCCCTGGGAGCTGTCCCTGCCGTTCAAGAGCACCACGGGCCTTTTTCAGAAGGCGAGTCTTCTGCCGTACCGCGGCGCCGATGCCGCCAGGCTGTCGCTGGCCGCCGATTGGCCCTTGCGTGTGCTCATCCTCGTGGGCGCAATGGACGACGACGAGAGCATTAAGGCTGCCCCGGAGCGCGACGGCTTGCGGCGTCAGTTGTTCGACTACGGCCACAGCTTCGACATTGAGGTCCTCGAACGCCCTTCGCACGCTACGTTAATTGACACAATTCACGAGTTTCATCCGCACATTATCCATTTCATCGGCCATTCCGGCACTGCCAATCAAACGTCTTTTCTGGATTTTCGCGGCGCCAACCCCTGGCGCTGGTCCACCGGCAGCTTTGAACCGGACTTTGAACGCAAGAAAGACGGGAAGACCGAAAGGTGGATTCCCAATTTTGTCTTGCTCAACGCCTGCCGCACTGCCTCCGCGGATCCCTACGAGGCCAGTATCGGAGTCGCCAGGGCATTCCTCGCCGCGGGAGTTCCAGGCATCTTATCGATGCAAGGCAACATCTCGGGAGATCACGCCGCTATCTTCTCGCGCGCCTTCTATCAGAGTCTCGCGGCTGGCGATAATCTGGCGGCGGCCGTCGCCAACGGCCGGGACCGCCTGCGTATCGAGGTCACAGAAGAAGAAACACAACGCTGGGCCCTCCCGGTTCTAACGCTGGCCGCGCCGCCCGAGGATGTCCTCCCGGTGCGCCGCTACCTTCGCGAAGACGCCGAGGAATTGAAGAAAATCGCCGAGGTGTTCCCGGAAACCCGCCTGTTTGCGCTCCGTCACGAGGAGCGCCGCAAATTGCTGGCGAACCTGCAGCCGGTCGTCTTCGTTACGGGTGACCTCGCCGTTGGCAAGACGCACCTGATCGGGTGGTGTCTGGAAGGCTTCGCTTTGCGCGGCCATTGCGTTCACTACGTCAAACGCCGCGACGGCGGCTTCCGGGAGATCATCGACTTGCTGCGCATGATCATCCGGAAAAGCGATTGTCTGCTGTCCGGCTTGCCGGAGAACTGCTTTCACCGCTTTCATTTTGAATTACGAAACCTCCTCACCCTGGGAATCAAAGGAGAGTGGAACGGCGAGCCCGAACCGTTCTGCGACCTGCCGGCGGAGCCTCGCAACTTCAAGTCCGACGACACGATCAAGAGCGCGATCGATTCGTTCCTCGATTGCGTGGCGGCCTGCATCAAATCGAAGGCTTGCGGCACAAAATTCTACCTGGTAGTGGATCAATTGGAGGCTTCCGTCGAACCCAGGCATCTGCAAAGAGACGGCCTCATTCTGAATACGCTCACACGCGCCATCCGGGATAAAAATATTCCTGGCTTTCACCTCGTCCTCATTTTGAGGCAGACCAGTGCGCCGGATATTCGGGATGCCGCGGACCGGAAATTGGTTTCCTTGTTGCCTCTGGAGGCTCTCACCAAAGCCAGTTGCCTGGACTTCTTTATTGAAGCAATCCGTTACCGGACCGACCTCATCAGCAGAGAAAAGTTGGAGCTGTTGGCCGAGTTGGTCACCGACGATCCGACGTGGCCGTCGAAACTGGTCCCGACCATAGAACTTCTGAAGGGTAAGCTGACTCAATTGCAGAGGATGAAATGAACAGCGGAACCGAGATCTTTGACGCCCTGAATCAGGCGCTGAGTGACGGACACGTTTCTCAGGAACTCCGTGACGCCCTGACTCTCGCGTTGAATCCACCCCTTCCGCCCGGCCTCGAGGCCGCCCGTCAACGATGCGCGCTGGTCCGGCGCTTCGATCGCGACCTGTACACCGAACTCGTAGCAGGTCTCACGGACCCGCCCACCTTCGAAAACTTCATCGCCCAGCCAGGAGTCGAGTTGATATCGGCACCTGGAGGACTCTACCGCCTGACCGATTCGTCCCGCGCTAAGTTTCTTGCGCAGCCGGCCGACATCCAGCAACACGCGCGCCTCGCCAATTGGTTGGAAATTAACCGCCCCAGGGAATTGCGCGAACGGCTGTACCATCTGGCTTCCGCGCACAACCCGCAGGCGCAGCAGCTATTCGAAGATCAGTTTCGATTGGCGGAAGAACGGTTCGACCTCGCAGCATGCTGGGACCTTCTTGCCATCCTCAACGAGATCCGGTCGCTCGCCCCGGAATTGAAGGATTCGCAGCAGGTTCGCTTGCGGCGCTACGAAGCGCGTTCCATGTTCGCCGATGCCTACTATCGCTCGGCCACCTACCTGAAGAGAGATGCGCTGCTCGCCAAGTTTGAGGAGACCATCGCCAGCACCAGAAAATGGATCTTCCATATTTACGCCACCGGAGGCATGGGCAAAACCATGTTCCTGCGGTCGTTGCTGTCGCGTGAGCTGATCTCGCGCGATATCCTTCTGCAGCGCGTCGATTTTGACGATCTCGATCTGGCGGTCGTCAAGGAAGCTCCGTGGTTTGTCCTGTTGTTGGTCGTCAAGCAACTGGACCGGCAACTGGAGGGCAGCCCCTTTGGAAAAATACTCAATACCTACAGCCAGTATGCCGCCCGCCTGCAGCGGCTGGAGTTGGGGGAGAGCCGCTCTCCGCTAAACATGGCGGACGTCGCCAGCGACGAAACAAAATTTATTGCCTCCCTGTTGACCACGGCGAAGTCGATCAACAAAAAAGCAGTGGTTTTCCTCGACACCTTGGAGGAAGTGACTCTGGCCGGAGGCGTTCTGAATGTCCTGCTGGCGCATTTCCAGGCATTGAAAAAGGCAGTGCCCGGCTTCTATCTCGTACTCTCCGGTCGCTACGACATTCTGAAGCGCTCCAAGGAGCTTCACGACCAATTCGCCGACGTCACGAACCGCTACGCCATCAAACGGTTTGACGATGAAGAAGTCACCGCCTATCTCGTCGAGCGCCGGAACCTCACTCGCCCCGGTCTGGTGGAGGCGATCTTGCAAAGACTACGCGAGCCGCCTGATCCGTCCGAAAGCAGCGACGCCGCGGACCGTGACGACGACAGCGGAATTGACGACTGGAGTACGCCGGAAGACAGCGCGAAAGCGCGGTCGAACCCCTTCAAGCTGAACCTCCTGGCGGAAATCGTCCTGGGGCGGGAATCCATCACCGCCCAGGAAATCCTCGCATTGCCCCGGGTCGATCTGGCCTACCTTCTCGAACGCGTGATTCTGCGCATCCCCGATCAGGGAGTCCGCTGGATGATCCGCTACGGCAGTGTGCCCCGGCGATTCACTTTCGAGTTTGCCGCCAAGGTACTTCAGCCATGGCTCCTCAAAGCGCTGCACGGCGAACTGCCGGAAGATACCGGCGACCAGCATTGGATGCCCGATGCCGGCGCCGTAGTGGACATGTCCAGGCTCTGGGACAAACTGGAGCAGTACGCAAGCCGCGAGGGTTGGCTGCAGCGCGAAGACAATCCTCCCGCCGCGCGATTTCACCCGGATGTAGTCAATCCGATGCGCGGGCTGCTCTCGCAGCAGAAAGTGTTCCCGCTTCTGGAGGACGCCGCCCGCGAGTACTTCGAAAGTCTGGCCTCCGCGGAGGAAGCCGCAAAGGGTCCGGAACAGGCACGCGCCCTCGATTGGGCCGAGGCTACGGCGCAAGCGGTTTTTCACGCTTTTCAAAAGGAAGGAGTGGCGGCAGCGCCTTACTGGCGCACCAAACTCACCCACACCTTTGCACGGCGTTACCCTGCGGCGCGCCTCAGAGTCCTGTCTGAAATTCTTGCCTCTGAGTATTGCCTCGACCAGATGGAGCCAATGAAATGGCCCGACCGTTCGGAGCCCCTTGTGAATCGCCAGCTTCTAGCCGAAGCGCATGCAGCCATCGCCCGCCACTGTCTCACCTACGGGGGATCGGAGCCGTCGGCGAACTTCGAGCGTCTGAAGCAAATCGAGAAGGCAGCGTCCCGCGCGTTGCTTTCCCCGCAGTGCCGTTTTTGGCTGAAAGCGATCATGGAGGCCGCCTCTCTTGAGTCCTCCGATCTGGTACAGGCTGCCGAAGGATATCGGTTTGCTTTGCAGGGCGCCGAAAATCCGGATGAAGAAGTGTCTCTGCACTTGCGCCTGGGCGACTGTCTGAAGCGTTTGCACAGCCGCGAGGCCGCGGAGCATTACCGGGAAGCCATTCGGATTCAGCCCACCTTAATAGCGCCTTTCGTTTCCATATTCCAATTGCGCTTGCTTCTGGCCGATTCCTACGATGAGGCGCGGCAGTATTCGGCGGCCCGGCGCAATCTGGAGGCAGCCCTTCATGCCGCGGTTACGAACGATCAGCGTACCGAGGCGCTCAGCCGGCTCGTCAAGTTGGATGTCCTGAATCAGATGACAGCTACCATCGAGCCCAACCTGAGTGCCTTGCGGCAAATCGTCGGAAAGGACCCAATCGTCGATATTTTCTCGGCCGCACTGTGCCTGGAGCGTGATCAGCACGACGCCGCCGAGCAATTGGTCCAGCCGCTCACGTCAGAAAGTTCAGCCCCGTTGTTCCGCGGCCAATCGAATCTGACACTCGGAGACATAGAGACGGAAAAGCTGCAGCTGAGTACGGCCCTGGAACTATACGAGAAGGCCGTAGCGGCTCTGCAGCAGGCCGGGCAACAGGAACTGGTCGACCTGGCAATCCTCCGCCAGGTGCAATTGTTCGAAAGATGGGCAGGCAATTTCCGCCTTTCTCTGTCCCGTGTACATTCCGTTCGTACCTTGCGTTCCTACCGCAATGTGACGTTTCGCGTGCCCGCCGACATCAGCGCCATCCATGCGCTCTGGCGTCTCAATCGCGTGGGCGAGGCGAAGGTGCTGCTGAAAAGATTGCTGGATGAAGAGGGCGCCCGTCTCTCTTCCGCTCTGCGTCTGTCCGTCATGATGGCCGGGCTCACCTTCGAACTCATAGACCCAACGGAGGAGAACCTGCAGCAGATCTGTGAGCTGCTGCAGGACGTGGATCCCCCGGCCATCCGGGTGCGGTACTGCGACACGTTGTTCTTTCGTACGCAGCCCATTGACGTCAGTCCGTTCTGGCAGGAGAGGATTCTCAGCGCGATTCCATTGCCCAACCAGCATGAGGCTACCTTCACGCGGATCGGCCTCAAAGTGGCGGACACGCTGCGCGCATTCGGTGCGCTGGAACGCGCCGAGGTGCTCGATCTCAAGATCCTGCAGGCTGCATTAGACGCTGCCAGCTTTAGCCGCGTTCGCAGCGCGCTGGCGCGATTGCGCAAGATGAACGGAGCCGTCGATGCGATCCCGGCCGCCGTCAAGGAACGCATCATTGCTTCCTTCGCCACTGGTGCAACGCCCGTCATGCGCGCTATTCTCACGGCGGAAATGGGCCAGGAATGGTCGCTGCCCTATGAAGAGGCCAAGAAGATTCTCGACGGCCAGCGCGTCCAAACCGCGTGGCGGGCGCGCCTCGAAAAGCGGCGCGGCGAGGAGGCCGAACGCACAGGCAATCTCGCCGAAGCCGCAAAGCGATATCAAATCTCGGCTCTGCTCTGGGACGAACTGGGAGACCTGAGGGCGCACGAGTCGATGGCGAAGCGGGCGGCGGCGCTCGCGGCGCAACCCGCTTCTCCGCCACCGAACAGGTCCGCTCCGCCCACAGCCATCCCAGCCCCGCAGTCGCCGCCTCCTCCGGCCCCGGCGCCCGATCCGGATCCGGAGATTGTACTGCCCCGAAAGGACGCTGCCCTCGTTCACGTGGAGTGGCTTTCCGGCGTCACGCCCCGCCAGGGCAGCGCCTCTGAGCGGGCCGTGGACTTGCTTTGCGATCCGCCCCGCGCCGTCTCCGAGATCGGGCGTTATCTCTTCGGTGGCCGCGCTATTTCCCGAACTGCCTGTTTACGGTTCTCGCCGGAGGCTGCCGCGGGCCTGCCCTGGGAATGGGCCCGGAATTCCAGGTTTACCCGTTCGCTGGTGGAAAACCGCGCCCTCTACTCCGAGTCCGTTCGCTGGATGCAAGCCAGTCTCACGCGGCTGGGTGAGGTTCTTACCATCGATGGCGTCTACGGCCCGGAAACAAACGCCGTGCTGCTGCGGGCCATCGGCTGCACCGAAGGCGAGACCCGCGAGGCCCGCGCCGGACTTAGAGCGAAAATCATCAGCCGCCTGAATGGCACTCCCAAAGTGCTGGAGATTCGCCGCCACAAGTCGGATGTCGCCCTAGCCAGCAACTCGGTATACGAGGGCTCCTCCCAGGACGCGACCTCCGTATTCGGCATGCACAACATTCCTGTGATGTGGATGAGCGACTTCGATCCGGCGTCTCTCATCACTACCATTCAACGCTTCCGGCCGTCGGTGGTGCATATCGTGTCGTCCATTGAAGAAGACTCCGAAGGCTGGCTGCAATTGCGCTTGGATCAGGACAGCCCCGGATTATCCATCGACCTTCTGGAAAGAGTATTCTCCGAACTGCCTACGCAGCAGGTCCGGCCGTTCATCCTGCTCGACATTCAGGCCCTGGGTGGAGAGGCCGACAAGGCACGCAGCCTTCTGCTACGGAATGTATTCGCCACCAAGCTATTGGCTCGCTACTGCACGCCAGGCATTCTCGCCGCGGGGTTCGGCAGTCTTGATGAACAAGCCGCCGTGTTGAACGCCGTGGCGGAGGGCATGGCGCAAGCGAAGCCTATTGGAGCGGTGCTGGAGAACATGCGCGCCACGGGTTCGTCTTTCATGGCGCATCAGGCGCTCGCGCTGTTTACCGACGATCCCGATCTTCCTATCTCACTGCTGCCCGACGTCTCCCCAGCCTGAAAATACGATGACGCTACTCGAACGCAAGCAGGCGGAACTGACGGCACGATCGGCAAGCCTCACGCAGGAGTTCACTCATTGGAAGTCCATCAGCGAATCGAAAGGTGTCTTCGCCAAGAATCACAGCCAGATCCGGCGCATCATCGGGCTTCTGGAATCGGTCCTCCGGAACATCCCCGCGGCCTCAACCGATCTCGGCAGCCAGCGCACAAGGGAGCAGTCCGTTCTCACCGTGCATTCCCTGTGGGATTTCTTCCGCTCCAAGCTCACCTTGCGTCAGGAGGAATTCTTCGGGGAATATCTGCGCGCCTGCGATGACTTTGCCTGGGCCTGCTATGAGCCTCTTCGCAATCTCCTGCCCACAGAGAGTCGCCGCGAGCCTCCACTGGTTTTCCTGAACGGCGGCTGGAGCCCCTACGCCGTGCCGCGCGATCAGACATTCAAAGCCGATCCCGCCACCGGCGGCTGGAGCGCAAAAATGGGTCTGCGAGAGGTGGTAGAGAAGCTGCCCCTTCCCATGGTGGGCCTCCCGTGGTTTCAGGTTTCGCACCTTCCCGATACCTTGGTGATCGCGCACGAAATGGGCCACATCGCGGAATGGGATTTCGGTCTTAGCGGCGCTCTGCAGCAGGCCGTCTACGCGGCTAACCTGGAGCCGGTGAATGCCGAAGTGTGGAATGGCTGGAAGCGCGAAGTCTTCGCGGATCTCTACGGCGTGGTCTGCGGCGGCGCTGCCTTCGCTGGCTCCTTGGCTGATTTTCTTGCCGGAGAAGCACTGCGCCTCAAAGACGGCGCCTCGCCCGAAGGAGATCCTCATCCGCATCCCTGGCTGCGCGTAGCCGTGGTGTGCGAAGGCCTCCGTCAAACTGGAGACGGCTCATCGGCGGACCGGCTAGCCGCCGAATGGCAGCCGGAGCCCGGCGTCTTGCGGAAGGATGAAACTTTTAAGGACGACGTGAAGCCCCTCGTCGCTGCCATCCTTGCCGGCCCATATCGCGTGGGCGCCACCGCCGGACCTTTGAGTCAATTAATTATCCCTCCTGCCGGCTCGGACGGCATTGCGGGAATGATAGTGAACCAGTCGAAGATTTCGGTCAACAACGGGAATCGCAATCTCGTCCGCCGGCAGCTCTTCGCGGCTGCACGTCTCTTGTACGCCAAGGATCCTGTCGCCTACGCCGAAAAGAATCGCACGCAAGCAATCCTTAAACAGGTCGCAGATGCACGCGAGCCCGGGGTGCGCGGCAGCGGTGATACTGATCTGAAGAAGCAGGCCGAAATCGACGAACGCCAGGGCAAAGACCTCGCCGGCGCCCTCTTCTAAGCCGGCAGAATCTCGGGCATGTCTTCCTGCCGCATCCGCACCGCCGGATCCCCGAACACAATGTAGTTGCGCGCATCGTCCCGGGCGACCCATCGGCTGGCCAGCTCTGCATCGGTAACCACTCTGCCCCGTTGCCTGTCGTTCAGCGAATCCAGCAGCTCCGTCGATAACCCGGCCCATCGAACATTGAAGCGGTCCATCGCCTGGCCCAGGCGATCGCCTCGCAGAATGCACCCCAACACATCGCGGAATCCTTGCGTTTGCGCTCCCCGCCGGTCGGAGACCAGCGAATATCCCCAGGCCCGGTCCACGTGTGCAATAGTGGCCAGTGCGCCGGAGCTCTGATGCGTCAGCATCGCCTGGGGCAGCCGCGACACCATCGTACTGGGCGCAATCTGTTTGGGCTGGTTGCTGAGGCGTTGAAAGTTATCGAACTTCGGACATCCCCCGCCGAAGCAGGCAAAGAAAAAGTGGATCAGGCCGTGAAACTTGTTGGTCTCCCCGAGGTCTGCCGCGGAAAACCAGTGCTTGTCGGTGATAGGCGAACCGGGACCGTCCCAGTCCTGGCACACCGGTGCGCCCTGCATTTCCGGCAGCCGCGCATCGTTCGCCCCGAAAGCCATCCCATGGGATCCGGAGATCAAAAGAGCCGGCGCTCCACCCGGCCACGAATCGCTCAACATCTGGCTCAGCGCGGCCTTTGTAGCGCCTTCCCCAATCGCGGATCGCAGTAGAAACTTCTGCCGCTTTCCAATGGGACCTACAATGCTCGATCCCACCGCCAGGTCGCTCGCAATTTTATCGGCGAATAACCCAGTCGCCGCATCGCCATCATGTTTCGGCGCGAAGATGGCAATCTGTCTGGACCGTGGCACCTTCGGACTCTGCTCGTAGTCGATTACGCTCTGAGCGTATTTCGCATAGTCCTCCACCGCGGGAAAATGCACCCTGCCTACCGACCAGAAAATATCGAGCGAATATTGGAACTCGAAGGAAATCTCTTCCGGCGATCCCACCAGCAGCAGGTAGTAGGGAACGCCCATCCGGGAATCCACCACCTGCATTGTCACGCCCTTCCGAAGTAGCCAGCTTCGCGCGTCGTCCCCCGGCTGTATGCCCTCGGCGCCGTCGAAGATCTTGAAGATCGAATCGTCGCTCACCTGCTGCCGCCGACGGTCCACCAGCGGCTGCAGCGCCGCCCGGATAGCCGGGTCGGCGCTAGCTGTGAATACAATGCCCCAACCGGCCTGCGACAGATCGTTTGGATCCAGTTCGCCCGTCAGAGCAAAATCGATGTCCTGCGGATTGGCGCGCTGGTTTAATTCAGCGGAATTCTTATCGCCTCCGCTCAGCGATGCCAGCGTCGCCGCATCAATCGTCGGCAGAATCTTGCCGGTATCGGCATCCACCCCGAAAGCCAGCGGCATCTCAAACGGACTGGGATTCATCAACCGCCGCTCCCGGCCCTGCTGGTGCCGGCTTTACTTCCGGCGATCGCTGCCTGCCAGATCGCATGCGCTACTTCGGGTCCTGAAATGTCGCTGTGCGCCCCGGAAGCTCCATCGCCGTGGCAAATGAACTCGTTCGAATTCAGGTTGTAGATCTTGCCCGGCTCAAACGAGTAGACACCCGACGCTGCCAGCATCTTGTCTTGAATAGAACTGCCCTGTGACAGACCGCGAACCCCAAACGAGCCGACTCCGCCAAAGGTCGGCAGGCCATCCTCTTCCAGGTCGTAAGCCACTTGCCCCAACAGTCCGGAGCCGATTGGATAGAACTTACCCACGGCGGTATCGAACTTGGATTGCGTAGTCACGATCGGGCCCGCCACCTTGCCCATCGTCAATGTCTTCGCGAAGTAACCCGGCGTTCCGCGCCGCCGCGGAATATCCGGACTATAGCCCCACAGCGAGAATGCGCCTTGCACCAGGGCAACAGAGGATACGGGGCGGGGCAGGGGAGCCTGCCCGTCCGGACCGCCGATCATCGAGGACACAACAATACAGCCGAAACTATGCCCCATCAAATGGAAGCGCGTGCCGCGGCTCGCCGTCGCTGACAGCATCGCCGTCAACATTTTGTACATGCCCTTCTCGCCCACCGTGTTCGCGCGCTTCTTCATCGTCCAAAAGGATAGCTGGCGCAGCGGCGAAAGAATGCCGCCGAAATTCCAACCGCTTCCCCCAAAGGCGACACTCTCATTACCCGCCTGGAACGCCACGTCCGGATCGAAGGCCAGCCTGTCATCTCCGGGTCCCGCGCCTTCCCCTTCGGCCCCTAAACCTAATGCCGCATTCAAATCAAGGTAAGCCTGGCGAACCGCGGGCGAAAGCGAGTCGGCTGCTGCGTTGTGCCGCGCCTCCTGAAAGATCACGTCGAGCGCTGCACGGATCTCGGGCGTATCGCCGAGTCGCTCCACGTATTCCTGCTGCAGTTGCGAAAGCGAAGGACCGCTCCCCAGAATGTCGAAAGACGACTCCGCCGAGCCGATCTCTTCGTCGCCCCACGGCTGGCTCGGCCAGTGGATGCCCACCCACAGCGGCACGAAGTTCGGGACAGCCGCTTTCATCTGCTGCAGGTCATCGGTACGCGCGGCCATCGCCCCAATCCAGGAATCGTACTGCTCAACGGCGGCCGGCACGTCGCCCTTCCAGCCGTGGCTGAAGAAGAAGACGTTTGTGATGGGCTGGGTCGTCAGCTGTTCAATCAGACGGTCGCTGAACTTTCCGCCCGGCGCTGCCGCCGGGTCGCCGATGCGTTCTGTCCCGTCTTTGTCGAAAGAAATGAGGGCATACTCCACCGCTGTGCCCGGAATTGTGCGGAATGGCATGTAATTTCTCCTTTACCTCAAGCGGATCGAAGTGCCAGGACTGAGGACAATGCCGTCTTCACCCGTCTCTGTACTCTCTCCGCCCACCGAAACGCCGAACGACAGCGAATCGTCTGCCTTGACACCTTGCGGCATCCATTTGCCGTTTTCAAAAACCACCTCGAAAATCTTAAACGCGAAAGTCGCCTTGGCGCCTGTACTTTGAAAGGTGATCTCATTGCTGCTGGCCGAACTGGTATTCACCTTTACGTTCGCGCTCAATGCCCCCGAAAGAGCCCCCACATCCGCGGCAACATCCACGCCGTTCGAATCCTGAGCGGTCACACTCACCGAATTCGACTTCAACACATCGACGATGATGTACTCCTGCGTCTCATCATTGCCGAAATAATGGCTCACGAACGGGTTCGCCATATCCAGCGAGCCCACGCTCAAAAAGCGCCCCAGTGCAAACGGCGTGACGCTGGTGGATTCCACATTCACAAATCGAAACTGTATTTTCCTGGCGTTCTTGAATCCGAGAGTTAACGAGGGCAGACTGATTCCCGCGCCAAGGCCGGCCAGCGCATCTCCCAGCGTCTTGAGTCCTATAGCGAGGTCAAGACTCTCCGTTTTCTCGCCATTGATAGAGGAGACGGAGACCGGCGCCCCAGGAACCGGCGCCGCCACCGTCGAGGTCCACACATCGGTGATCGACCCGAGCTTTTCCATGCTCTTGTCTTCTCTCCCCAGCACGTCCAGCGGTTCAATCCCGACGCGTGGCAGCTTCACCATGTTATAGCCCAGGCTATTTAACTTTTTGACAGTTGGATCTTTACACACGCCCATTTAGTGACTCCTTTTCACAAAATTGCTGTGAATCGATGATGATATTACCATAGCTTCGCGGGATGGGCTAGCCCGCTTTCGGCGCCTTTGTAACTAATCTCCAACCAGGGCCTTCACCCGCGCCGGATCTTCTCCCAGCCATTCCGGATTCTCCGCCGTGGAATCGAAGTGCGTAGTTGTCTTGAAAAGTTCGTATTCGCCTTTCCTTGCCAGGTGGGAGGTCTTTGCCAGCAGTTTATCGATCTGCTCATCCGTCAGCGGCTGGAATGTCCGCGCTGCTTCGAGTGTCTGTTCCAAGATCGCCATACTATCAATGCCTGTAATAACAACGGAGGTAGGCAGGCTCAGTGCATAATGCAGGCACTCCATCGCGCTGACAACACCGCTCTTCAAAATCACGCCGTTGCCCATGCTCTTCATGCCCAGAACGCCTATGTCCTGCTCTACCAGCACCGGCAGCACATGGGTCCGAAAACTCCGGAAGTGAGCGTCCATTACGTTCAGCGGCATCTGAACCGTATCGAATCGGAATCCGTGCTCCTTCGCCTTCTCCAGCATATAAAGATGCACATGTGGATCTTTGTGCCCGGTGAAGCCGATGTAGCGGATCTTTCCCGCATCACGAGCCTCCAGGAATGCTTGCATCGCGCCGTCTTCCTCAAAGATACGGTCCGCATCTTCGAATCGAATGATTTCGTGGTGCTGCAGCAGATCGATGTGATCCACGCCCAGGCGCTTCAAAGATTCCTGTATTTGCTTGCTCGCTTCCTTCTTGGTGCGGCCGTCCACTTTCGTCATCACGAACGCTTTCTCGCGGTAGCCGTCCTTCAACGCTTTTCCCAGGCGGGTTTCGCTGTGCCCGTTGTTGTAGTCCCAGGAATTGTCCATGAAATTCAATCCGGCGTCCAGTGCCGCCCGGATAATCCGGACAGCCTCCGTGCTCGAGAGATCGGACTTCCCGATATGGGACCCGCCAAGGCCCAGCATGGAGACCCGTTCACCGGTTCTTCCCAGAATTCGGGTCGGCATTTCGGTCTGAGTTCCTGCAGATTTTACAGTGTTATGTAACATTGATTGGTCCTGTTTGTGGGAGATGTGGTAGATGCTGGGAACTGGCCTGCACGGCTCACTCCAAAAACTCGGCTGGCAAAATGCTAGAAAATTCGGCGTGCGCGCCCCCGCAAAACTGAAAATCCCGAAAGATAAAGCGGAGGTGGAGATGGAAGTTGAAAGCGCAACCGTTTCCCTCACCAATCTGCAAAAAGCTTTCTGGCCGGAAGGCCCCATCACCAAGCGCGATCTGCTGCAGTACTACGCCGACGTTGCCCCGTACCTGCTCCCGCATCTGCTGAACCGCGCGATGGTGATGAAGCGCTATCCCGACGGCGCCTATGGCAAATTCTTCTTCCAGAAACGGGCCCCTGCGCCGCGGCCGCAGTGGGTCCCCATTTGCCAGATCCTCCACCCTTCGGCGAATCTCGTGGACTTTCCCGTCATCCAAAACATCGCCGGACTGCTCTGGGTCGTCAATTTGGGATGCATCGATTTAAATCCCTGGTATGCGCGTTGCGATGATGTGGACCGTCCGGACTATCTGCACTTCGACCTCGATCCCACGCCCGGCGCGGAATTCAAACAGGTGCTCGAAGCTGCCCTCATTGTCCGAGACGCCCTCGCCAAACTGAAAATCACCAGCTATCCCAAGACCACCGGATCCCGTGGAATCCACGTCTACGTGCCCATCGCGCGGGGGCCGCTCCAAAAGCAGGTCTGGACGTTCGCCAAGGCCTTGGCCAAGGAACTGGAGGCCGCGCATTCCAATGTAGTCACTGCGGAGTATCGCGTCGCGAAGCGACCCCCAAAACGGGTACTCGTTGACTACAATCAAAATGCCTGGGGCAGAACACTGGCCTCTGTCTATTCCGTACGCCCCAAGCCCCACGCCACCGTCTCTGCGCCCGTCACTTGGACGGAGATCGAGCGGGGAATCGAAATCGAAGACTTTCGTCTCGACAATATGCCGCAACGTCTGAATCGTGTCGGCGATCTGTATCGCCCCCTCCTACTTCAGAAAAATCGCGTAAAGATGGACCGGTTCCTATGAAGCTTCCCATCCCCATTCCATTCGCTCCCATGGAAGCGAAAATAGCGAACGACATTCCGGAAGGACCTGAGTGGCAATACGAACCCAAGTGGGACGGATTTCGCTGCATCGCCTTCCGTGATGCGAAAGAGGTAGAACTGCAGTCGAAGGCGAGCCAGACCCTGACCCGCTATTTTCCCGAAATCGTGACCGCACTGGCCGCCGTCAAAGCTTCCCAATTTGTCCTCGATGGCGAATTGATTGTTCCGGTGGAAGGCCGCCTGTCGTTCGACGATCTTCTGCAGCGTATCCACCCCGCTGCCAGCCGTGTGGAATTGTTATCGCGTCAGCGCCCGGCACGCTTCATCGTGTTCGACTTGCTTGTGGACGCAAAAGGAAAATCACTGCTTACTGTGCCGCTCGAAGAACGCCGCGCCTTACTCGAATCATTCCATGCGCGTTTTGTTGCAAAGGATTCCAGCGTGGAACTATCTCGCGCCACTCGTGATCTCAAAACCGCCCGCGACTGGCTGAAGACCATGCGCGGCCAGCTCGACGGCATCGTTGCCAAACAGCTCAATCAACCGTATCTGTCAGGCGAAAGGGCCATGCTCAAGATCAAGACCATGCGCTCGGCCGATTGCGTCATCGGCGGTTTTCGCTATGCGTCCGGCAAGAAGACCGTCGGCTCGCTGCTTTTGGGCCTTTATGATTCGGAGGGGCTCTTGAACCATGTCGGCTACACGTCGTCTCTACCTGCAGCGGAGCGCGCCGCACTTACCCAACGCCTCGAGGCCCTGGTACAGCCTCCCGGCTTCACCGGCCAGGCTCCTGGCGGACCCAGCCGCTGGAGCACCGAACGCTCGGCGGAATGGCAGCCGCTGAAACCGGAATTAGTCGTCGAGGTTCAGTATGACCACTTCACCGGCACCCGCTTCCGCCACGGAACAAAACTGCTGCGCTGGCGTCCGGACAAGGCGCCGCGGCAGTGCACTGCGGATCAAGTGGAGTTCAACGGCAAAAAGTCCTTCGCGGATCTGCTGGCTTAGGCCGCTTTCCGCCTGCGTTTGGTCTTCGACGCTGTGGTGCTTTTTGACGCCGCTGCTGCCGCGTGCGTCGGTTTGGCCATGATACTGCGCTTCAGCGCTTCCATCAAATCGATCACCGGTGCCTTGCGCTGCTTCGGCGCCGCCGTGATCTTCTCACCCTTCTGCTTTTGCTCGATCAGCTTCTCCACATTTTCCCTATAGGCATCGTGAAACTGACTCGGTTCGAAAGGCCCGGCCAGCTTACGGATTAGTTCCGTCGCCAGGTCCAATTCCTTGCGCGTCGTGTTTGCCTTCGACGGCGCACCTTGTTTGTTGGCCGTGCGCATCTCATCCGGATAGAACAGCGTGTGCATCACCAGCTGATCGTCGGAAATCCGTAGCAGCACAACATGCTCACGGCCGTGCATGGAAACTTTGGCCAGGGCGCTGAATTTCGTCTCCTTCAGAGCTTGAAAGAAGAGCGCATACGGCTTGGTCACGTTGTCTCCGGGCGCGACGTAATACGACTTCTCAAAGTAGAGAGCGTCCACATCCGTGTCCCGCACGAACTGCACGATGTCCATCGTAGTAGCCGTGGCCGGAGCCATCTTTTTCAGCTCCTCCTCCTCCACCACAACGTATTCGCCTTTGCTCACCTCATACCCTTTCACAATGTCCGACCGTTCAATAGGCTTGTCTTCGGCGGCGCAATACCAGACCTCTTTTACCCGCGAGAGATCCTTCTTATGCAGCATGTGAAAGTGAACCGTTTCCGCCCTCGCGGCGGCGAACAGCCGGATCGGGAATGACACAAGGCCAAAGCTGACGTAACCCTTCCAAACAATACCCGCCATTCTCGTGGTCTCCTATTTCTTCGGATCGCTCTCGGCAGCCTTCGCTACATTGCCGCCATGCGCGGCAGCGATGCTCCCCATCAGCCGTCTCGATACAACGGACCGCGCTTTCTCGGTCACCACATCGCCCGTCGACGCATACCTGTCTTTATGTTTAATCAGAAGCCATGACGCGCGGCCGGACTTACCCAGGGACCGCGTGCGAACCAGTACCCAGGAGCCCTTCAACTTCGATCCGCGCAGGGTGAACTTCAGATCGCCCGCACGAAGCGCCTCCTCCACGTCCTCGCTCTCCGGTTCCCACGTTCCCCGGTCCCATACCATCACCGTTCCACCGCCGTACTGGCCCTCGGGAATGATGCCCTCGAACCCGCCGTATTCCAGTGGATGGTCTTCCACGGCCATAGCCAATCGTTTGACCGAGGGATCCAGCGAAGGCCCCTTCGGAACCGCCCAGGAAAGCAGGACACCTTTCCATTCCAGACGAAAGTCGTAGTGCAGATGGCTCGCTTGGTGTTTCTGGATGACAAAACTGAGCTTCGCGCCGGTTTTGGTTTTATCGATGCCGCCGGCAGGTTCCGGCGTTATGCTGAAGTCTCTCTTGGCGTGGTACTTCGTCAGTGCCATTTTTCCAAGACAACCCGTTACAGGCTATTCGCCGCTCTGACCGCCTGCTGCGCTCCGGCCATCTGCGCGTATTTGAACCAGAAAGAGATCAGGTGGCCCGTCATCTCCATTACCTGGTCGATTCCAGCCGGCTTGGAAACGTAGGAATTAGCGTCCAGTGCGTAACAACGGTCGATGTCCTGCGAACTGCTCGATCCGGAGAGAACTACCACCGGAATCCTCTTCAGCGTTGGTTCCGTTTTCAGATACTCCAACACCTCGAAACCGTCCACCAGTGGGAGGTTCAGGTCTAGCAAAATCAGATCGCACGGACGGTTCTCGCCTCGTTTGGCCGCGTCACTGAAGAACTGAACCGCCTGCGCTCCATCCTCCAATACCATTGTCTCGATTGTGGGGTCGGTGTCGGCGATAGCGAATCGCATCGTCATGGCATCGGCGGGATTATCCTCGACGAGTATAATTTTTCGCGGCATTGTACTTGCCAATGCACGTTCGACGCCAATGGTAACTAAATGAGCCCCGGGGACTTTCCTACGCGCTGCCCTTGGGTATTTGCACCGTAAAGAAAAATGTCGAACCTTTTCCCGGTTCCGACTCTGCCCAGATCCGCCCTCCATGCCGTTCGACAATGCGCTTGCAAGTGGCTAGTCCAATCCCTGTCCCGGGATATTCCGGGCCATGTAACCTCTTGAATACAGTAAATATGTGCTCCCGAAACTTAGAGTCAAAACCCAGTCCGTTGTCGGTGACGGAAAATATCCACTCCTCTCCAACCTGCCTCGCGGCCAGATGAATTCTCGGAGGCTCCGCTCCACGGTATTTAAGGGCATTGCCAATCAGGTTCTGAAATAACTGCACGAACTGACTCTGGTCAGTCCACACCGTCGGCAGGGGGTCGAAGCTGATTTGCGCGCCGGTGGTCTCGATAGCCAGTTGTAAATTTGACATGACTATGGAAAGAATTGCCTCCACGCTCGTCTGCGCGATCGTCAGATTGCTCCGTGCCGTTTGCGCGAAGTTCAACAGATCAAGTACCATATGCCGCATCCGATCGGTTGCCGACGTGATGAACTGAATGATCTCGTCTGCGCCGGCATCCAGCCTTCCGCCATACCGCTTTTCCAAAAACTGAACCTGGTTAATTACTGTGCGCAACGGTTCCTGCAGATCGTGGGAGGCCGCGAATGCAAACTGCTGTAAATCGAGATTCGACCTGTGAAGGTCCTCCTCCACTTGGCGCCGCTGCGTCACATCGCGAATATTTGCCTGGATAAGGGTGTGCTCCTTCACCCTGTAACGATTGGCAATGATCTCTACAATCAGTCGCCTTCCATCGGCCGCCTGCAGGTGCACGGAATCGAAACGGGTGATCTCCCTCTCCATCGTTTCCGCCACCAGCCTCCGGCCTTCTTCTGACTTCTGAAATGGCTGGATCGACCAGAATGCCTTCCCCACAAGATCCGTTCGCCGGTACCGGGTCAGTTCCAGGAAGTAGGGATTCACATCGGTAACCTGTCCTGAACTTCCATCGATTACCAGAATTCCGTCCTTCGCCGATTCGAACAGCCTCCGGTACTCGATTTCGGCCGCCTCTTTGCGTTCCGTTACGTCATCGATAGAAAGAAGAATCCTGCGGTTTGCCTGGTCGGGCCCGGAAATCCGCTTGGCGTTCAGGCGCATGCACCGGCGCCCGAGACCGGGAAACTCTCGCTCAACGTCGAAATCCCGGAAAGTTTTATACCCGCTCGCGATCTCCTCAAGCATCTCCAGCAGCTTCGGATCGTTCCAACTTCCATCTCCCAGGCTGGGCAGTGGTTGATCCAGAGTTTCCTCTGGAGTGACGCGGAAAGTCTTGTAAAACGCCGCCGTCGCGCGCTTCACCCGCAACTCGGAATCCAGCACCAGTAAAGGATGCTGTACGGTTTCCACAATACCCTCGGCAAAGTCGCGCGCCGCTTCGGCCGCATTGAGCGCTTGAGTCACATCGTCAACATCCAAAAAGCTGATCACCGCGCCGTCGATGCGGTTTTCCAAGGTGCGGTAAGGACGCACCACTACCGAATACCACTTTCCTTGGCGATCCTGAATCTTCGTCTCTTGAACCGCCAATGTGTTGATGGTCGCGGAGATCATTTCCTTAAATCCCGGTACGGTAACAGAATAGGTGACATCTGTCACCAGCCGGCCCAAATCGGAAGCATTCATCTTGAGCATGCGATCTGCGGCCGGCGTAAAACGCCGGATTCTTTGGTCCATGCCCACCATGATCATCGGAATGCTTGCTGCATTCAGTACATTTACTAAATCGTTATTCGCTGCGTCCAGCTCTCTGTTGCGGTTTCTCAGTTCGTCGTTAACCGTGCCCAGTTCTTCGTTCGAAGATTGCAGCTCTTCCTTTGCCGTCCGCAGTTCCTCGTTCGTACTCTGCATTTCTTCGTTCGAAGACTGCACCTCTTCATGGGCGGCGCGCAGTTCTTCAATCGCAACCTCGTGCTGTTCCACCATCCGGCGCAGGTAGTCGCGCGTGTTGTCCAGTTCGCTCTGCACGCGAACCAGTTCCAGTCCCGCCAGGCTGGCTTCACCGTCTCCCGGCCGCGGTGCGGCTGTCTGCCGTGCCCTGCCGTCTTCAAAGAGAATCAGGTAATAGCGTGCTTCCCCTTCAAACATGGGAATCACCCGTAGCGCTACGTCCCGTTGCTCGCCGCCGCGTTCAAAACGAATGCCGCTTTCGTAGACCTCCTCCTTGCGGTCGGCCGCTGTGTCGATGGCCTTGCGCAGTGGAAATACAAGATCGCGGTGAGCCACGCGCAGCAGGTTGAGGCTCGCTTCGCCGGACGGTGGTTCCAGGTACAGACTCGTTTGTCCGTGAAAGTGCATGATCTGCATCGAATCGTTAATTGTTACGCCGGGTGGGGAGTACAAATCCCGCAGAACGCGATTCGATCGTCCTTCAATCTGAAGCAGGTTCGGCGCGATGCTCACTTCGATGGGCTTTTTATCGCCCACCGCTTCGAAGGATTTTGGATCCGGGAGAGTCATCGAAAATCGATGCGGACTCACCTTCTTCGAGAATAACTTGTGGTCGTTGTCTACCACATCGAAAAGGTCAGTGTGGTTGCCTATACTCTCCGCGCTTCCCAGAACCAGCAGTCCCTGCGGCTTAAGGCCGTAGTGCAGGGCAGACAGGACGCGTCTCTGCGCCGCGCTTCCCAGGTAGATCATCACGTTTCGGCTGCTGACCAGATCAAGCTGTGAAAACGGAGGATCCCGCACCACGTCGTGTCTGGCGAAAACACAACTCTCGCGAAGCGTCTTGGTGACGCGATAACCGCTCTCCACCCGTGTGAAGAATCGGTTGAGCCTATCTGCCGATATCTCCTGCTCGATCAGTTCGGGGTATACCCCAGTTCGCGCGCGCTCAATAGCAGTTTCGCTGATGTCGGTGCTGAACAGTTGAACCGGAATCGAACGGCCTGTTTCTTCCAGCACTTCCATAATTGCAATCACAAGAGAATAGGCTTCCTCTCCGGAGGCGCAGCCGGCGCACCAGATGCGGAAAGGGCCATTTCCTTCGCGCTTGTCCAGCCTGCCCGCGCAGATCCGCGCCAGTGCTTCAAACATTTGCGGATCGCGGAAAAACTGCGTCACGCTGATGAGGATGTCCCGATACAGATCGTGGATTTCCGACGGATTACGTTCGATGTAGGAGACGTAGTCCCGCAGGTTTGCAGCATCGTGGACCAGCATACGCCGCGAAATGCGTCGCCGGATCGTATTCTGCTTATACTCGCTGAAGTTGACCCTGGTAGCCACTTGCAGCAGCCCGAAGATCTTTTGCATGTCCTGCTGATCGCGGTCTGCCGCGGTAGGCTCCACCACCGGGCCGCCATTTGTCAGGTACGGATGTGTACTGATCCGGATCAGTTCGGCGGCAATCCGGCGCGGCGGCAACACGAAATCAATCGCTCCGGTGGCAATGGCGCTATGAGGCATCCCGCCGAATTTGGCGGAATCTTCCGTCTGGCAGAATGTCATTCCCGAGGCACACTTGATCGCACGGATGCCTTGGGCTCCGTCGGAAGCACTTCCGGATAGGATGATGCCTATCGCCGCCGCGCCCATGTCCTCGGCCAGTGAAAAAAAGAACTGGTCGATCCCGTGATTGCGCTGAGTGCTTTCATCGCGCGAAGACAGCCGTAGAATGCCTTCGGCAATCGTCAGCATCGCGTTGGGTGGAACTATATAGAACCGGTCCTGCTCCACTCGCATGCCGTCTTTTATATGGAGCACTGGCATGGTGGTCTCGCGCGCAAGAATCTCGGGAAGATGACTTTCGTGATGGGGTTCCAGATGTTGTAAAAGGATGAACCCCATCCCCGTATGCGGGTCCAGGCCCGCAAGGAAATCCATTACCGCGTCTAATCCGCCGGCAGACGCACCAATACCCACAACGGGGAAAGGTAACGAGCGATGATCGCTTTTTGTGGGCACGGTACGGGAGGACACTGATCCAAACCTCCAAACTGAGTATATTCCTCTGTCCTAAACTTCGCTCAGAGCTTGCTCCAACTCATCGCAGCCCTTCTCAATCGCCGCCTTCGTATCCATATTTTCGATGCGCGTCACGAACCGCCGGATGGCAGCGACTGCTACAATCCCATGGCCTTTGGCGCGCTCACAATGAGGCAGGTTTCCGGACGCCCGCTCACTGGCCGCTACCGACGCGAACGTATGACCCAGTTCAATCTCGCTTTCCAGAAACCCTGCTAAAAGCCGCTGCGATTCGGCTTTGAGTTCCTTAAACCTGGCCTTCATGAGATCGTCTTCCATGTTGCCTCGGAAACAGCTTGCCGTTCGCGGTTCGCAAAAACCGCAGTCAAAAAAAGGAGCCCCAAAAATTTCTGTGCTAGCATCCAGGCTACAGGAGTTCTGTACCGGTGTCCCACCCGCTGATCGTAATTGTAGACGATAGTCACACCGACGTGTATATGTTGAGTCAATCCATTCAGGATCAGGCCCAGGACGTGAAACTACATTTGATTTCAGACGGGGAAGCGGCAATGCAGTTCGTGCTCACTCAGGAGAGCATCTCCCGGGAGAGGCATCCCTGCGTAATTCTCCTGGATCTGCACCTTCCAAAAGTTCACGGCCTTGAAGTGCTGCGTTCCATTAGAGGGAAGCCGGCTTTGGATCATATTCATGTAGTTGTACTCACCGGGGCGGCCAGCCCCTCGGAGGAAGCGGAGCTGCGGCGCATGGGAACAGGATCTCGTCCCAAACCTTTTTCGCTTTCTGAGTTTGAAGCTCTGGCCGCCGAGTTGATTGAACTTTGCAAGACTGCTTCACACGCTTCCGTGTGATTACGTCATTACCACTTCTCCCCGCTTCCACAAACGAACCTTCCGGCACGCTGCCACAAAATCGGCAGTAGCCTTCGCGTCCGTCAGTTTGATGAACCCCTCGTCCATGTCCCCAGCGATTCCTGCTTTCTCAAAGAGCGGCATCGCGGCCGGGACCCAGCCGATGAACTTCAGGTGCGCGAACGCATCTGAAATGAAGTCCTTCACGGAGCCATTCTTCAGAAGCATGCTCGCCCCATCCTGTGAGGCAAGAATCGCAACCGCATCGTATAAAACAGAGGGGCCGCCGCCGATCTTCTGATCGGCTGGAATCACCGTTCCGTCACTGGACTTAACCCCGCCAATCGCCGGCGCGATAATCTCCAGCATCGCTCCCTCCGCCTGTAGCGCCTTGCGCAAGGAGTCCACTACGCTGCGGTCTACGCCATCGGTTACCAGCGCTCCCACCTTCCTGCCGCGGAACGTGTTTGGTGGATTCATGGCAATACTCAGTGCTTTGGAAGGCGGAAGGTCGGTCCGCGGCTCCACTGCCGCCTTCGCCGCCTTCACATTCTCGTGCAAGCCCAGTCCCGCGGCCACCCGGTCCGCCAGGCCCTTGTCTATATTCGGAAGATGGGAAACCACCCGCGTTCGGATTTCCGCGCGCTCCACTTTACTCAGCTCAAAGACAATCGCATCGGCGATGTGCCCTTGTTCCACCGCGGACTGGCTCACATAAAATAACCGCGCCTGGCTGTAGTGGTCCGCGAAGGTTTCAGACCGTTCGCGTACTTTCTCACCCGCTTCCTCAGCCGGAAACGACCGGAACCCGGTTTCCGGACACTCTCGTGGCCCGCCCGCTGCGCCAGCTACCGAATTAGGTTCGTAGTTCACTCGGCCTTTCGGATTCACCATCGCCATGTGGCCGTCTTGCTGAAAAAGGTGGAAAGGACACTTCGGAGCGTTGATTGGGATGTGCGTGAAATTCGGCCCGCCCAGTCGCTTCAGCTGCGTATCGAGGTAGGAAAAATTTCGCCCTTGCAGCAGCGGATCGTTGCTGAAGTCCACTCCCGGAACAATATTGCTCGTACAGAAGGCAACCTGCTCTGTTTCGGCGAAAAAGTTATCCACGCAGCGGTCCAGAACAAGCCGGCCTACGCGTTGGATCGGGACCAGTTCCTCTGGAATGAGTTTCGTCGCGTCCAGGATGTCGAAGTCGAACGAATCCGCGAACTCCTGGTCAAATAGCTGCAGACCCAATTCCCACTCGGGATATGCACCCGACTGGATGGCGCTCCACAGGTCTCTGCGGTGGAAATCGGGGTCCGCTCCATTAATCTTCACGGCCTCGTTCCACAGGACGGATTGCATTCCAAGTTTCGGCTTCCAATGAAACTTGACGAACGTCGACTTACCTTCCGCGGTCACAAGCCGGAACGTGTGTACGCCAAAGCCTTCCATAAACCGGAACGAGCGCGGGATGGCACGGTCGGACATGATCCACATCACCATGTGCATGCTCTCGGGCATCAGCGATATGAAATCCCAAAAGTTGTCGTGCGCCGTCTGCGCCTGCGGAAAGTCGCGGTCGGGCTCTGCCTTCGCCGCGTGGATCAGGTCTGGAAACTTAATGGCGTCCTGGATGAAAAACACCGGAATATTGTTGCCTACAATGTCCCAGTTACCCTGCTTGGTATAAAGCTTTACCGCAAAACCACGGACGTCGCGCGCCAGATCCGCGGATCCTTTGTTCCCCGCCACGGTGGAGAAGCGCACGAACGCCGGAGTCTTCTCTCCAGCGCGCTGGAACACATCGGCGGACGTGATGTCGGAAAGCGGCTTGTAATTCTCGAAGTAGCCATGAGCCCCGTACCCGCGCGCATGGACCACGCGCTCCGGAATGCGCTCGTGATCGAAATGAAAGATCTTTTCCCGGAAATGAAGATCCTCCAGGACCGTCGGCCCTCGCCTTCCAATCTTCAACGAATTCTGATCGTCCGAAACAGGCGTTCCCTGTTGCGTGGTCAGGATGGGCACATCCCCGTGCGCGGTTTGGTGCAGCTCGCCGCCTGTGCCTTTTGCGGGGTTCTCTTTACTCTGGACTTTCCGTTTCATTTTTCCCCTTCGTCGCTTAGACTGACCGCGTAAGGGGAAGTTTCGGAAAATCACCGGCAAAGCGGCACATTGGGTCTCCTCCCCGCGGTCGGCACGGAAGCCGCGGGAAGGCCGTTCACAATTATTTTTGGCGCCCATCTCGTTCCTTCTATTACGAATCTCAAAAGAAGTCGAACGGGCTCGATCCGGGTGATGCGTACAATTGGTCCAGTGAAAGGAAGGTGAACACGGAGAAACAGAGGATCCATTCGCGAAAATAAAAAAACGGCCTTATTTAGGTCAGCCGAAGCCTAACCCCGAATCCCATCTGTTCGCCGAATGTGAGTGACAGCAACAGCTTGCACCGTGACCCCAGGGCGTTTTTGCACGAACAAACCCGACGGGTCATATTATGATGAGCCCAGTGTCTTCACGCTTTCTTAGACCGGCCGAATGGGTCCTGGTTGTCTATTTCACCTACGTTGCGGTCACTGCCACGTTCTTCCCGATCAACGCGCAACCGGCGTGGCTGATCGCGCTTTGCATCGCGGCCGTCTTCGGCACGCTGGCGTATCTCGAAAACCACACGGGAAGCCGCGTCATCACAACGCTGCGCGACTGGACTGCGTTGGCAGCCACTATCGTCGCCTACCGCGAGATGGACCTCTTCACCCCGGCCCGCCACGACCACCACCTCGAGGCGGTTTGGATCCTCTGGGATCGCCGCCTGATCCACGGCTTCGGCTTCCAGCGGCTCATTGAATTCACCGGACCCGGTATTCCGTACCTCCTGGAATTCTGTTACTTCGTCGTCTATGCCGTTGGTCCCTTTTCCATGGGGATTCTCTATGCCATAGGCAAGCCGGCCCGATCGCAGCGTTTCCTCCTGCTGTATCTTCTGGGTACGCTCGGGGCCTACGCCTGTTTTCCCTACTTCCCCTCGGAACCTCCGCGGACGGTGTATCCCGGGACGGACATGCCCAACATCGTCGGTTGGTTCCGCCGCTCTAACCTGATGGTGGTGGGCAACTACGGAATTCACAGCAGCGTGTTCCCCAGTGCCCACGTTTCCTCAGCCTTCTCGGCCGCGTTTGGAATGCTGCAAGCCCTGCCGGAAAAGAAAGCCATCGGCCGTGGCCTGCTGGTTTACGCGGCCCTCGTCGCGGTTTCCACGGTTTACGGACGCTACCACTTCGCCATCGACGCCGTCGCTGGATTTGGAGTCGCCGTGATAGTAATGCTCTGGACACGCTCTGCTATCATGCCCTTGCATACCCGCATTCGACATTCGAAATGAAATCCATTCTAACTACTACCGTCGGCTCATACCCGACACCGGACTGGCTGTCCGCGCTGCCTAGCGACCAGGCCCGCATCGACGCGACGCGCGTCATTTTCGACATCCAGCGGCAGGCCGGCATCGACCTCCCGACCGACGGCGAACTCTATCGCTTCGATGTCAATCACCCCGACACCAACGGCATGATCGACTACTTCATCGCGCCGATGTCGGGAATCCGCACCCAGTTGGGCCGCAGCGACTACGAGGCTTTTCAGAAGAAAGAGACCATGGGCTTCCGCCGCAAACCCGCTGGCGTAGTGACCGGGCCCATCGGCGAAGGCGGCCTGAATCTCTTCGCCGACTGCGAGACGGCGGCATCGGTGGCGGGCGGGGAATTCAAGTTCACCGTAACCAGTCCCTATATGTTGTCCCGCACTCTGCTCGACAATCACTATGGAGACTTCGAGGCCTTGACGATGGCCATCGCCGGCGTGCTTGCCGATCAGGTGGACGGCCTGCCCTGCGCCTGCATTCAGGTGGACGAAGCCAACATCCCCGGCAATCCCGCTGACGCGCCCCTCGCCGCCAAGGCCATGAACGTGGTGCTCGACCGTGTCAAGGCACAACGGGCGGTGCACCTCTGCTTCGGAAACTACGGCGGCCAGACCATCCAGAAGGGCCACTGGCAATCGTTAATCGACTTCCTCAATAGCCTCCACGTAGATCACCTCGTGCTCGAACTGGCGCACCGTCCGATAGAAGATCTGGACGCCTTGCGCGAAGTGGAACCCCGCATTAAAATGGGCGTCGGCGTAATCGACGTGAAAGTGAACCATGTGGAGACAGCTGACGAGATCGCGCGGAGCCTTGCAGTGATCGAGAAGAAGCTAGGCCCGGGCCGCCTCGGCTGGATCCATCCGGACTGCGGGTTCTGGATGCTGAAACGCTCGGTCGCCGACCGGAAAATGGAAGCGCTGGTTGCCGGGCGCAACAAGTACCTGGGGATCTAATGAGCAAAGGACAGGTCTCTCCATCGGAAAGCTCCACGTTCCGCGATGAGGTTACCGGAGCGGTGATGCACCAGATCACCAGCCATCCGTCCATTAACCACCCGACCTATTTTCTAACCAGCTCGTTCCTTCCTAACGGCAGGTCCATGATCTTCACCTCGTACCGCACCGGCGAGGCGCAACTGTTTCAAGCTCAGGTTCCCAGCGGCGAAATCAGACAGCTCACTGACGGCGTTCCCATTCATCCGTTTTCCCCGGCCATCCAAACCCTCGGCCGCGACTTGTACTTCGTGCGCGGCGGCAGCATCTGGATGCTCGATGTGGTCACGCTCCGCGAACGCCTCGTCGTGGAGTTCCCTGACACGCAGTTGGGCGAATGTTCGCTAAGCTCCAACGGCACCTGGATTACCGCCGCCTGCAAGCAGGGGAAACAGGCGGGATTAGTGGTGGGCCGCTCGGACGGGACACAGTGGAAGCTCATACCCTTTCCAAGAACCGTCATCCATCCGCAGTTTCACCCGCAGGATCCCAACTGGATTCTCTTTGCCGGCGATCCGGCGCCGCGCATGCACCGCGTGCGTCGGGACGGATCGCAGATGGAATGCCTGTACGAGCACGGCAACGACGAGTTCATTGTGCATGAGACTTTCCTCGGCAAAGGCGGCGACATTGTGTTTACGGTGTGGCCCTTCGCCCTGCGCCGCATGGATTGGAAGACGCGCGAGATTACGCCCATCGCGGACTTCAACGCCTGGCATATCGCCTCCAATCGCGCCGGCACCATGATTCTCTGCGACACCAATCACCCCGACCGGGGGCTTTACCTCATCGATGCGATGACGGGAGAGAAGCGCCACCTTTGCATGTCCGGGTCGTCGAATCAGGGCTCGCAGTGGAAGACCTCGCGCTATGCGGTAGCGGAAGATTTTGTAGCCGCCCGTAGCAATGCCAAGAGCGAGGCGTTAAGCTGGATGGAAACTGCGGCGGACACGGTGTACGGCCCACAATGGACACACCCGCATCCGTCGTTTTCAGCGGACGAAAAGAAGGTCGCGTTCGCTAGTGATCGCACAGGCACAACACAGGTATATGTGGTGGAACCATGAAGATTCTATACATCGCCTTTAGTATCGGCTTGCTCGCGGAACACGGGCTGGCTCAACGTCACAAACTGGCTGCCGTGAATGGAGAATCTCCCGACGGCAAACTGATCCAGCAGGCGCTGCAGGAAAACGACCCCGCCAAGAAGATAGACTTCCTCGAACAGTTCCTGGCCCAGTTCGCCGATAAGCAGGAAGCCACCGCATGGGTTCTCTCACAGTTGCAGCCTTTGTACCTGAAGACGGGGAATAACGACAAGGCCATCGGGACCGGGGAGAAACTGCTCGCCCTCGACGCCGACGACATCGACTCCTCCTACAACAATTTGAAGGCGGCGGAGGCGAAGAAGGACGCCGATGGCATCATGAAGTGGTCTGCCGCGACATCGCAGATTGCCCGGAAGGTGGTGAAGTCCACCAAGCGCGAAGGCGAGGACGCCGAAGAATGGAAACAGGCCGTCGACTATGCCAAACAGGTCGAGACCTATACCGAATACGCCCTTTACCTGGCGGCGCTGCAATCCACTGACCCTGCCAAGGTAATGGCACTCGCCGACGCTTTGGAGAAACGCAATCCCGAGAGTCAGTACATCGCCATGGTGATGGAGAAATACGCAGCCTCGGCGCGGCAGGCGAATGCGCTGCCGAAAGCCGTGGAGTTTGGTGAGCGCGCCTACGCGCGCAATCAGTTCAACGCGGATATGCTGCTCGCCATGAGCGATTCCTACATGCAGAAGCAGCAGTTCGACAAGGCGCTCACCTACTCATCAAAGGCTGTTGAAGTGATGAGTGCGCAGGCGAAGCCGGAAGGGTATTCCGATGCCGATTGGACGAAGAAGAAGACGTCTATCATCGGCCTCGGGAATTGGATGTCTGGCGTCTCGCTCAGTTCGCAGAATAAGTACGCGCCGGCCGACAAGGCCCTCCGCGCAGCGCTGCCGGATATCAAGGATAACCAGCAACTGATGGGCGGCGCACTGTTTCACCTGGGCTTAGTGAACTACAAGATGGGCCAGGCTTCGAAGAGCAAAGTCCAGATCAACGACGCCTTGAAGTTCAGCCAGCAATGCGCGGCTCTCAGCGGCCCGTTCCAGGCCCAGGCGCAGAAGAACGTGAAGGTCATCAAGACCGAATTCAAGATTCCCTA
>JBDUEM010000017.1:0-47949 GCA_040002435.1 Bryobacteraceae bacterium | reverse complement strand
AGCTCCGGAAACCTCGGCAACACTCCGTCCGGCGGGGCTCCATGGACTTTGCTGGCTCAACTTGGCTCAACAGGAGCAACGGGAAGCACAGGCGCTACAGGCGCAGTTGGCGCCGTGGGCGCTACCGGAAGCACGGGGGCGACCGGGGCCGCATCCATCGTCGCCGGTCCGGCTGGATCCACAGGACCGACAGGCCCCACCGGGGCAACCGGGGCAACGGGTGCGCCAGTCTCCTTCCAGGGCACCTGGAACGGCATCACGACCTATGGGACGGGAGACGCAGTCTTTTATAACGGCTCCAGCTATATCTCGCTGAGTGGCGGGAACACGAACCATACCCCGACCAGCGGAGCGCCTTGGGCGCTCCTTGCTCAGCAGGGATCTACTGGCGCAACAGGCGCAACAGGCGTAACCGGGGCTACTGGGGCTACTGGGGCTACCGGGGCTACCGGGGCTACCGGAACAACGGGCGCAACTGGAGCCACAGGAAACACCGGTGTCACCGGAGCGACAGGAAATACAGGGTCAACCGGGAGCACGGGTACCACAGGGGCCACGGGCGCAACCGGTTCCACGGGCGCAACGGGAGCCGCGTCTTCGGTCCCTGGGCCCGCCGGCGCTATGGGTTCGACCGGGGCCACAGGAAGCGCGGGCCCAGGCCAGATTTTCTCGGCAAACTTCCAGGGCGCATTCACTGCAACCAACTTTGGCGCTCTCAATGGCGGCACGGGAAGTTCGACGTACGCCGTGGTGCAGGCCTTGATGCCGGCAGCATGTACGTTCGGCTCGCTGTATGCTTCGGTGACCCCAACCGCCTCCGCCTCGGCGCAATCCGTCTCGCTCACCCTTACCAAGAACGGATCCGCCACTAGCGTGAGCTGTTCCGCGAATGCCTCGGGTACAGTCAATACAGCCGCAACCTGCTCTGACACCGCGCACTCTGTTTCCGTTGCCATCGGGGACACGGTTGCATTTACAATGATCCAGGCAAACACGACTCCAACATTCCGTTTCAGTATTGCCACGCACTGCCAGTGAGATCGCTTCCAATGAAACGATTTCTCGATATGTTGTGCACTTTGCACGTCATAATGGCATCGGCCGGTTTGGCGCTTGCACAGCCTGGCCAACCGCAGCGGTACGCTTTGATTTTGCGAAGCGCGCCGCTGGCGCAGCAGGTTTTTATCGGAGACCCATCGCGGGCAGCCCTGTCCGGCCCCGCGGCGGAAATTCACCGCAAAATGGTCCTGAGCAGTCAGGTGTCGCTAACTACGATGCTCCGGCAGCGCAAGTTTGCGGTCACAGGTTCGGTCCAAACACTGCTGAATGCCGTGTTTGTGGCCGCCTCGCCCAGCCGCCTCTCGGAACTGCAGGCGATGCCGGAAGTCGCAGGCGTGGTCCGCCTGCCCTCCATTCGCCGCAAACTGAACACAGCACTGGACCTGGTGGGCGCCAGCACGGCGTGGGCCGCAATCGGAGGCGCCGGAAATGCCGGTGCGGGAATGAAAATCGCGATCCTCGATTCCGGTATCGACGAAACACATCCCGGTTTTCAGGATCCAACGCTTTCGACACCGGCCGGATTTCCGAAAGCCGGAAATATTGACGATTTCCGGCATGCCACCAACAAGGTGATCGCCGTCCGGAGCTTCGTTTCGGCTCTCGCCATCGGCGACGGCACTCCGCAGTTCACACGTCCGGATGACCTGTCGGCACGCGATCGCGTCGGCCATGGCACTGCCGTCGCGATGATCGCTGCCGGCGCATCGCACCGCAGTCCGCTGGGAACCATTTCAGGTGTCGCCCCGAAAGCCTGGCTGGGGAACTACAAGATTTTCGGCTCGCCCGGGGTTAACGATACAACCTCGGCCGACGTGGCCCTTCTGGCCCTTGAGGCAGCGTTCAACGACGGTATGGACGTAGCCTTGCTGTCAGCCGGAAGTCTTCCAGCGGTTTGGGCTCCTACAGACCAGGGCTCTACGTGCGGGTTGCCTTCCGGAACTCTCTGCGATCCCTGGGTGGCCGCCGTGGCAAACGCTGCCCGAGGCAACATGGTGGTGGTGGTGCCTGCGGGAAACAGCGGCAATCTGGGGATGGGCACCATCAATTCTCCCGGAGACTCACCCGACGCCATCACGGTGGGCGCCAGCACAAATGTTCATACGCTCACTTCCACTGTGATCACTCCTGCGGGAGACAGGTTGGAAGCCCGGCTGGGCGATGGACCAAAGCCCGCAACCTCGTTGAAGGCTTCTTTAATGACAGGCGCGGCCGTTGATTCCACCGGATACGGCTGCCTGGCGTTTCCGCAAGCTTCCCTCAGCGGAGCAATCGTTGTCATCTCCACGGGCCAGTGTGCCGACGCAACTAAGATTTTCAACGCACAGGCAGCGGGTGCGGCGGCTGTACTGCTGGTTGAAGAATCAGTTACCGCGCCCCTGGCTGCTCCACGCGGACTTTCCAACACGTCAATCCCTACGGCTCTCCTTACCGCGAGGTCGGGCGCCATTCTGAAGAACTACCTTTCGGCGCACCCGGGCAGCCTTGTGACGCTGGATCCCGCCGTTAGCGAAGCTCGCGTTGCGGACGTGGAAGCGATCGCGCCATTCTCCTCGCGCGGCCCGGCAATCGCCGGCACCAGCATTAAGCCGGACCTCGTTGCACCGGGTGGGGCAATCTATACCGCAGCGCAAAGCTACGATCCAAACGGCGATCTGTACGCATCCGCCCGTTACGCCGGCGTGGATGGAACCAGCTTTGCGGCGGCGGTGGTGGCCGGCGCGGCCGCGCTCATCCGGCAGGCGCATCCATCTTATTCAGCGAGGCAGATCAAGTCTGCTCTTTCCAACTCGGCGGCGGATATATCTGACAACGACGGAAGCCCGCCGCCTGCACGTTCCGTCGCGGCAGGCTCGGGCAAGCTGAATCTCCCGTCCGCGATCGCGTCCACATTGACTGTGGAACCGGTGAGTATTTCCTATGGTGCCGTGAATGGCGGTCTGGGCCCGCCGCGAACGATTACACTTACAAACACCGGTCAGGCTTCGGCCGGAATTCAATTGACTGTGAAGCGGCGGGATGCCGATTCCGCGGCTTTCGTCAGTGTGTCTCCGGCTACATTCAATCTACCCGCAGGCCAGTCGCAAAACGTCGCAGTCAGCCTGAGCGGCACCGTTCCGCCGGCGGGCCTTTACGAAGGCGCGATCGTTGTAGCCGGCGGAGCTGTCCCGCTGCGGATTCCCTATCGCTACGTCGTGAGTGACGGGAAGGCGGCTCAGCTGGTTCCGCTTTTGGGAGCCGGCTTCGTCACCGAGACGGGCAGCGCAGTGAATCTCGCAGTCCGAGTAATGGACCGCTTCGGCGTTTCCCTTTCGAACCTGCCTGTTCGCTTCGCTCCGGCGGCTGCCGTGCTCGCGGCCACCGCGACGACTGACAGCCTGGGAATTGCGGAAGCCTATCTGAGCACCACGGAAGTGGTGGGGAGTCAGAGCTTCGCGGTGGACCTCGAGGGAAATGCCGCGCGGATCTCCTTCATTGGCAGAACTCGCCCCAGGCCCCAGATTCGTGAAGGCGGAGTCGTCGACGCCGCTAGTGGGAAGGTTCCCAGTGGATTCGCACCCGGATCCTATGTGAGTCTATTCGGCTCCGGACTGAGCGAGAGCACCTCTGTCTTTCACA
Source organism: Bryobacteraceae bacterium (assembly GCA_040002435.1). Lineage (GTDB taxonomy): Bacteria > Acidobacteriota > Terriglobia > Bryobacterales > Bryobacteraceae > JANXXV01. The sequence goes on along the minus strand of JBDUEM010000017.1, from coordinate 44,271 downwards.
CACCCTATCTGCCCTTGTCGCTGGCCGGAGTCGCCGTGAGCTTCGACATCCCCGCGGCAAATGTTCATGTGTCCGGCAGGCTTCATTTCGTCAGCGCCGGACAGATCAACGTTCAGATTCCATGGGAACTGGCCGGGGCATCATCGGCATTGCTGAAAGTGACCCTGAGCAATTCAGCCAGTCAATCCGGCAGACCAGAGGATCCGGATTTGGGTACATTTCAGACGCAGGTGCTGTCCATACCGCTTGCGCCCCATGCTCCCGCCTTCTTTGAGTATAGGGATTCGAATACAGGCAGGACGCTCGCCGCTGCGCTCAACGAGATGAATGCTGTAGTCACTCCGTCCAACCCCATGCGGACAGGACAGATTGTGCAATTCTTCGTCAACGGTCTGGGGCCTGTCGCGGCCGGCACACAGCCTGCCTCAGGTGAAGCGAGCCCAGGTACACAGCCGTTGGCTCTCACTCAAACCACACCAGTGCTCACCATTGGCGGGCGTGCGGCGACCGTACAGTTCAGCGGACTTGCCCCGGGTCTGGTGGGCGTTTATCAGGTGAACGCCCTTGTGCCGCGCGATATCGGTTCAGGTTTTCAACCGGTGGCGATTTCCATCGGGGGAGTGACCTCAAGTTCTTCGACGATCATCGCCCAGTAGTTGACCGGGCTGGAGCATCGTCTGGATTGAAACCCGTACGCAGGCCGCGGCCTTGCCTGGCCGCTTCCGCCGGCGGCGGGGGATCCAAATTAACAATAGGGAGGGTTACGTATGGAGCCTTTTATCGGCCTCATTTCGATGTTTGGTGGAAACTTCGCGCCTCGTGGCTGGGCGTTGTGTAACGGCCAGTTGATGTCGATCTCACAGAACTCCGCGCTGTTCTCGATCCTGGGAACAACGTATGGCGGGGACGGTCAGACAACTTTCGGTTTGCCGAATCTGCAGGGCCGCGTAGCGGTTCACGCTGGCCAGAGTCCCGGAACCAGCTCCTACCAGCTGGGACAGGTTGGCGGCACGGAGAACGTCAGTCTCCTGGCCGGAAATCTGCCGGCACACACGCATATGGTTTCCGGGTCGCAGACGCCAACATCCAGTGATCCGGCCGGGCTTGTGCCTGCCAATGAGAACGTATCCCGCACGGCGCTCTACGGCGCTCCGGACGGCACCCTGATGTCCCCTGCCATGAATTCGATGGTCGGAGGCAATTTGCCATTCGGCATCGTGCAGCCCTATGAGTGTGTGAATTTCATCATCGCGCTCGAAGGGGTCTTTCCGAGTCGAAGCTGAGGCTCGCCGAGGGTCCGGCGCCGCTTACCGCCGCACCCTCCGTTTTGGGGTGCCGGAAACGGATGAGGCGGTAAGCGACGGCGGCAGCGGAAAAGAACCGCTGCCGCTCCGGAAGCTACCCGACGGATCGCGGCCGCAGGTTCGCCGCTCTCTAATACCGAAGACAAATCAGAGCGCCGTTTGCCGACACCGCAAGCAAATTCCCTGTAACGCAAAGAACGAATACCTTGGGGGTGGCGTGTGACCAGATGGAAGGAGCGCTTCTGTCGGAGCGTGAAACCTGTTAATTTTTGGAGCGGGAGACGAGATTCGAACTCGCGACATCAACCTTGGCAAGGTTGCACTCTACCAGCTGAGCTACTCCCGCTCTTTAGTACTTCCGTATTGTCTCTCGCCTGAATCGTAGATGTCAATTAAGGCAATTTCCTTGCCTAAACCAAGTCCCGCCGTTTCTGTTTCAGGTTGATGTCATCTGACCGTAACTGCCTGCAAACAAATGTGAAATATTTTGGGAAAGATGTAGACATTGTGGTTGAAAATCTGTGATAGACTAAGGGTCCGCAGCAGGGTTACGCGTACTTTTCCGGTAATAGTAACCGGTATAACTCCCCCAGACATAGTCCCGAATGGACCTCGGGAAACGTCTACTTTTCCACAGTCTGTGGAAATGATGTGGGAAATTGTGTGCTCTGTTGGCGGCCATGACTAACGATGAACGCCTGGGACCAAATCAAACACAGCCTCGCTGAGAAAATCAGTACCGAGGCCTTCCAAAACTGGTTCATCGACACCAGACTCGAGCAAGCGGACGGGGACAGTATATCGGTGTCGGTACCGAACGAGGCGACTAAGGACTGGATGGAGCGCGAATATGCTGAAAGCGTCCACGCAGTCATTCGGGACTTGAAATTGCCCATACGGCGGGTGAGTTACGAAATCGCCGCCGTCGCCGTCACCTCGAATTCACACACCGATTTCAGTCCAATGGCGACTGACGGCCTTTTCCAATCGCCGGTCAGCCAGCTGAATACCAAGTTTACCTTCGACAATTTTGTCGTAGGTTCCTGTAATCAATTCGCGCATGCGGCAGCGAAGGCAGTCGCAACTATGCCCTCCCGCAGCTACAATCCACTCTTCATTTACGGCGGAGTGGGAATGGGGAAAACCCATTTGATTCATGCGATCGGCCGCGCCCTGGTGCAGAATTTCGGCGGCATGCGGATCGTTTATACAACCAGTGAACGGTTTATGAACCAGATGATCAATTGCATCAAGCTGGATCGCATGCCGCAGTTTCACCAGCATTACCGCTCAGCCGACGTCCTCCTGATCGACGACGTTCACATTCTGGGTGGCAAGGAACGCACGCAGGACGAGTTCTTCCATACCTTCAACGAACTCTACGACCACCAGAAGCAAATCGTAATCTCAAGCGACTCTTCTCCCAAGAACATCCCAGGCCTGGTGGAGCGGCTCCGCTCGCGGTTCGAGTGGGGTCTCATGGTGGACGTCCAGCCTCCGGACCTGGAAACCAAGATGGCTATCCTGGACAAGAAAGCCGAACAGGATGGGATCAAGCTACCCGAGGACGTACGCATCTTTTTGGCTACCAAGACCAAGTCCAACGTACGGGAGCTGGAGGGAGCACTGGTCCGCCTGATCGCCTACTCCTCCGTGAGTGGCGGAACGATCAACTTGGCCATGGCGCAACAGATCCTCAAGCACCTGGTACACGGTCCAGAGCGCAGGGTAACGGTGGAAGCGGTGATTCGGGCCGTCGCCGAACGATTCTCACTGCAGCCATCCCAGATCAAACAAAAGACCAATGAGCACCGAATCTCCTATCCGCGGCAGATTGCCATGTACCTGATGAAGGAGCTGACGGACGCCTCCCTGCCGGAAATCGGTAGAGCATTTGGGGGCAAGCACCATACCACGGTTCTGCACTCTGTCAACAAGATTGAACAGCTTCGTTTGAAGGATGCAGATTTGAACAGGACGATCCACAGTTTAATTGATTCATTCAATTGACCTTATTGGTTTATCCACATCGGACGCCGGACTGCCCTTTTGAAATGTGAGGACAACCGGAGCCGGTTGGAGTTGTGCAGCGGCGGCAACCCTGTTTCCCACAATCAGGCGAGACGGGAAGCGGTTGGTTTTTGTATAATTTAGAGAGAAATACACATTTCCACAGGCCCTACTAAGGGTGTTAAGAATAGATTCTTATATTTGAAGGGCTTAACAGTAGCCGGATGAAGAGAAGCGGGAGCTAGGACACTGGATGGAATTCACCGTAAGCAAAGCTGACCTGGTCAAAGAACTGAATCTTTCGCAGGGCGTGGTGGAGAAGAAAACTACCATTCCCATTTTGTCGAATGTGTTGTTAGAGACGGATGGGGATCGGATTCAGCTGACCGCCACCGATCTGGAACTCGGCGTGCGCTGTTCGTTTCCCGCCCGCGTCACCAAACAGGGCGCAGGTACAATTCCGGCCAGACGGCTGCTCGATTACGTGCGGTTGCTGCCTGACGCCGACATCAACGTCAAGCTGGGCGACAACCAGTGGGCGAGTCTCGTCTGCGGACGTTCCAAGACCAAGATTGCGGGAATGTCTCGCGAGAGCTTTCCGGAACTGCCCGAGATGCCCGACGTTCTGGCAGAGATCCCGGTAGGCGCTCTTTGCTCCATGATCACGAAGACTATCTTCGCTATCTCCGCGGAAGAGTCCCGATTCACATTGAACGGAGCGCTCATGATCTTCCGGGAGAACGGCATGGTGATGGTCTCCACCGACGGCCATCGCCTGGCGATGATCGAAAACTCATCCGACATTCCAAGCATCGGCGCTTCCTATCGCGCGTTGTTGCCGAAGAAAGCGATGAGCGAGATTCTCAAGATCTCCCAGGAAGCCAATCCCGACAGTAAGCTGCGATTCGCCGGCGATGAAAACCATCTGTTCTTCCAGTTGGGGGATCGCCTGTTGATCAGCCGCAAGCTGACCGGCAACTTCCCTGATTTCGAGCGCGTCTTACCTAAAGAACAACCAAATTCCATTGTTTTGAAACGGGATGAGCTACGCAGCGCTATTGAGAGAGTGGCGCAGTTCTCCGACGAGCGTTCGCGCGCCATCCGCTTCCAGGTTGTACCGGGCGAAGTACGGATTTTCTCTTCTCTTTCCGAGACTGGCGAGAGCGAAGAAAGTATCTCGGTGGACTATGAAGGGAGCGAGGTGGAGATTGGTTTTAATGCACAGTATCTGCTGGATTTCCTGAAGGCGGTTCCCGAGGAATCGGTGTCGTTCCATTTCCGCGATGCGCAGAGCGCGGGAGAGATGCGTCCGGCCGGCGGGGCGGCGAATTACAACTACCGGTACGTCATCATGCCGATGCGCATCTGACGGCAGGCCGGGGATTGGACTTAGATTAACTATGGCTAGTAAAGATGTGAATTTCGAAGACTATGATTCCAGGAGTATCAAGGTCCTGGAAGGTCTGGAGGCTGTGCGGCTCCGGCCCGCCATGTACATTGGATCCACAGGGGAAGCGGGTCTGCATCATCTGGTTTATGAAGTTGTGGATAACTCCGTAGACGAAGCCCTGGCGGGACATGCGGACCGCATTGACGTCACTATCCACCTGGACAATTCGGTCACTGTAGTGGACAACGGCCGCGGAATCCCTGTGGACATGCACGAGGGGGAAGGCGTCTCGGCCGCACAGGTGGTGTTGACCAAACTGCACGCGGGCGGGAAATTCGATTCGAACAGCTATAAAGTATCGGGTGGTCTGCACGGTGTGGGCGTGAGCTGCGTCAACGCTCTTTCCGATCCGTTTCTGCTCGAGATCTGGCGTGGCGGCTACACCTGGGAGCAGGAATACTCCAAAGGCGTACCGAAGGCGCCGCTGGCGCAGTCTGGTAAAGCCGGGAAGAAAACCGGAACCAAGATCACTTTTAAACCCGACCTGACGATCATGGATGCCAGCGTGTTCAACTTCGACACGCTGTCCCAGCGCCTGCGCGAGCTAGCGTTTCTGAACAAGGGTTTGACCATCTTACTGACAGATGAGCGCGAAGATCCGGTCAAGAGCCACGAATTCCACTACAGCGGCGGCATTGCGGAGTTTATCCGCCATCTCAACCGCGGGAAGAGCGTTCTGCACGAGAAGCCGATTGCTTTTGAAGCTGAGCGGGAAATGCCGAACGGCGGAATTCTCGCCATGGAAGTGGCGCTGCAATACAACGACAGCTATTCGGAAAACCTGTTCAGCTTTGCCAACAACATCAACACCGTGGACGGCGGATCGCATTTGACGGGATTCCGCAGCGCGCTCACACGGACGATCAATGCGGCGGGTCAGGCAGCCGGGTTGTTCAAAGATGTCAAAGAAAATCTTTCTGGTGACGACGTCCGCGAGGGGCTGACGGCGGTTATCAGCGTGAAGCTGCCACAACCTCAGTTTGAAGGCCAGACCAAAGGAAAACTCAACAGCGATATCAGCGGCTTTGTGACGCAGTTTGTCAACGACAAGCTGAGCGAGTACTTCGACAAGAATTCGGCCGTCATGAAGAAGATCGTCTCCAAGGCGATCGATGCGGCGCGGGCTCGCGAGGCGGCCCGCAAAGCGCGGGATCTCACGCGCCGTAAGGGCGCACTCGATTCCAGTGGCCTGCCTGGGAAGCTTTCCGATTGCCAGGAAAAGGACCCTGCCAAGTGCGAAGTTTATCTTGTCGAAGGGGAATCGGCTGGCGGCACCGCGAAGGCTGGCCGGGACCGGCGCTACCAGGCGATCCTTCCGTTAAAGGGAAAGATTCTCAACGTCGAGAAGGCCCGCTACGATAAGATGCTGGGGCACGAAGAAATCCGCGCGATGATCACGGCGATTGGAACCGGCATCGGTAAGGATGATTTCAACGTCGCCAAACTGCGGTATCACAAGATCATCATCATGACGGATGCAGACGTTGACGGGTCGCACATCCGTACGCTGCTGCTGACGTTCTTCTTCCGCCACATGCAGGAGTTGATCACGCGGGGTCACGTGTTTGTAGCGCAGCCGCCGCTCTATCGCATCAAAAAGGGCAAAAGCGAGAAGTACATCAAAGACGACAAGGAATTCACGGCCGAGATTCTGCGCCGCGCTACCGAAAACCTGTTCGTCGAGTACGGAGCGCCGGAGGCAACGAAGCTGGAAGCCGGCGAACTGCGGAAGTTCCTGGTGAAGCTGGATGAGTTCCAGCAAGTGTCACGGCAGGCCGAGCGCCGCGTGCGCGATTCACGAGTAGTGGAAGTAATCTCGAACCCTCTGCTGGCGATCGATACCAAAGCCGATTTTTCGGAGAAGGTGAACGTGGAGCCTTTGGTTTCCGCACTGAAGGCTTTGGGCCTCGATTCGCAATTGAAATTCGATGAGGCGCATTCCACGTGGTCTGTGACCTACCTGGATTCGACCAATGCCGAACGGACGGTGGGAGTAGAGCTGGCGGGTCAGCCGGAGTTTCGGAAGCTTCGTTTACTCTGTAAGGACATCGCCAAACACAACCAGCCGCCCTTTACGGTAGTAAAGGACACCCATCGGGACGTGCAGACCAACTGGCGCGACCTGCTGGCGTTTGTACGCGCCGAAGGCATGCGCGATGCGCAGGTACAACGCTACAAAGGGCTGGGCGAAATGAACGCCGAGCAGCTTTGGGAAACGACCATGAACGCCGAGAAGCGGACACTGCTGCAGATCCGGTTGGAGGATCTGGTGCAGTGCGAGGAGATCTTCTCTACGCTGATGGGCGAAAACGTCGAGAGCCGCCGCAAGTTTATTGAAGACAACGCGCTGGATGTCCGCAACCTGGACGTCTAGGATCTAATGGCGGCGGCCTTGCCGCCCGCAGAGCGCCATATGCCGGCGGCCAGCAGAAGCGCTACACCCAGATAGACCAGCGAATTTGCGCTGATGGATGCGCTCATTCCGTATCGTCCCGCCGCTGCTGCGATCGCCACCGGCGCGATACCGCCGCCAAGATAGCCGATGGAATTCATCACGCCGACTGCGGTGGCGCGCTGTTCCGGCCGGACGACATCGTGCAGCGACGCGAAGATGTTGGCGTCGTACAGGCCCTTGAAGTAGCCGAAGCCGGTCATAGCGAAGATCAGAACTGGCACCGATAGTGTCCACCCTGTGAGGAAGATGAACGGAACTCCGCAGAAGAGCCCGAGAGCCTGCGTCATCATCCGTCCGCCCTTGTATTTCCGCGACAATTTGTCCGCCAGGACGCCACCCGACAGGACTCCAAGGACCGAGGCCACCTGTAGATACGCAGTACTGCTGAAACCCGACAGCGACAGGCTCATGTGGAACTTGGTGAAGAGGAACGATGGCAGCCAGGTCAGGAAGATCATCGCCACGAAGTTTGCGCCGGCAAATACCGCCATCAACACGGCGACCATGGGATTGTCGAAGAGGCCGCGGATGCTCGCCTTATTCCGCTCAAGAGAAACCGGCCTGGCCGGCTCCTTCAGCACCGTCAGCAGGACCAATCCGAGTAAGACGCCGAGCCCGCCGAAAACGTAGAAGCCCGAGCGCCAGCCGTAGTGCTGGCCGAGCACTCCGGCGAAAGTGCCGCCGGCGATGGTGCCCGCGTACACGCTCGACTGGTGCATTGACATGGCGCGCGATCTTGTGTCGGGTGAGTGGTACGCGCTGATCATGGACATGGATGCAGGGAAGTAGAACGCCTCCCCGAACCCTTCCAGAGCGCGGAACAGGACAAGCTGCAGGTAGTTCGTCGAGAGGGCAGTGCAGATGGTGATGAGCGACCAGAACACCAGGCCGCCGACGATCAACGTCTTGCGCTGGACGCGATCGCCGACCATTCCCGCGATTGGGCCGATGGCTGCGTAAACCCACATGAACGCGGCGCCTACCACTCCCAGCTGGATATCGCTCAGCCCCATCTCCGCTTTCAACAGCGGGAAGACGGAGAAGATGGCTTGCCGGTCCGCGTAGTTGAAGAAACAGACGAACCAGAGTAAGGCGACCAGGACCCACTTATTGCCGAGGTTGGTGACGGACGTGTTTGAGGCGAGAGCGGATCGCACACAATACACTATATGGGATGGTGCCAGTCCTCCCGGATCCTCAGGTTAAAGATAAACGCGCTTCACCCTGGAGCTGATGGCGCACAACACGCTGTATGAGATTGTCCCCGCCACTCTCGCCATTTCCTGCGCGTCGATACTCACTTCGCCCTCTCTGCCCAGCAGCGTCACTGCGTCGCCGGGCTTGAGAGCAGGGCAACCGGTGGCGTCGATGGTAGTCATGTCCATCGAGACCGCGCCGAGGATGGGCACTTTGGCGCCGCAGGCGATGACGGAACCTTTATTGGAAAGCCGGTGCGGCAGCCCGTCGGCGTAACCGACGGCGAGTACGGCGATCCGCATGGGTTCGGCAGCGCGATACATCCCGCCATAGCCGATCAACGCTCCGCTGCCCACATCCTTTACCGTCAACACAGAGGCCTTCCAGCTGAGCGCGGGCTTGACGTGGAGCAGGTTTGGCGGGCCTTTGCCCCGCGCGGGGGAAGTGTATCCGTAGATCGCATGTCCGGGCCGCACCATGTCGCACCACGCCTCTCGGCGGCCATACGCAATTGCGCCGGTGCTCGACATGTGAACCATCGAGGCTGCAATGCCGGCGGCTCGCAGCGCCGCGCACAGCTCCAGAAAGTAGCGCGTCTGTTCACCGGTCTGCCTGGAGCTGAAGTCCGACACCGAGGCGAAGTGCGTCATCAGCCCTTCCAGCCGCACGTTCCGGGCTGCACTGATTGCCTGGTGAATCTCTCCCACGGCCGCGCGCGTGCCAAGCCGACCCATTCCGCTATCCACTTTCAGATGGTAGTCAACAGTCACACCGCGCTGCGCTGCCAGTTCGTCCAGTTCCCGCAGATCGCCAAGGGAATGAAGTACCGGAGTCAGCTTATGTTCCAACATCGCCGCGCGGCCGACGGGCAGAAAGTCGGCCATCACCAGGATGCGTCCGGCAATGCCGGCCTGCCGTAGCGCCACACCTTCTTCCACATTGCTCACGGCAAGCCATTGTGCGCCCCGGTCCGCGAGCGCCCGCGATACTTCAATCGCTCCATGACGGTATGCGTCGGCCTTCACCACCGGCATCACTTCCACAGCCGGGCCGACCACCGATTTGATGGTGCTGAAATTGTCTGCAATCTGTTGGAGGGATACTTCCACCCACGACCGGTATGGAGAAGTCGGCATACTTTAACGTTGGCACATGGCGGCGAACAAAGTCTCGTACTGGGACGTCACCGCATCCCAACTGTATCGTTCCCGCACGCGCTCCACTGCTTTGGCGCGCCACTGATCCTGTTCACCGGCAGACATCGAGAGAGCCTTCGCCATGGTCTCGGTTAGATTCGCTGTGAAGGGCAGGGCGGCCCCCCCGGCCACTTCCTCGTTCTCGACAGTATCAAAATAGAGCGTGAGCGCCCCGCGTCCCATGGCTTCAATCAAGGCGGGGTGCGTGCCTCCGACCTCCGTGGCGTGCACGTAGGCGAAGCAGTGCGATTGCAATTCGCGGTAGCCGATGCCATAGACAGCTCCCGGCATCACGATGCGCGGGTCCTTCGTATCGCGAAGCTTGCGGATGTATTCGTCCGCATAAGGGGCGTCGCCAATGATTGCCAGTTTCTTTGTGGTCGCCAGCCGCTCGAATGCCTTGCGCACCATTAGAGCGTTGTTCTCGGGCTCGAGCCGGCTGACGTAGAGGAAATATTCGCCGGGTTCGAGGCCGAGCTTCTGCAGCGCATCCAGACTATGTACCTTACCCAGTTCGGCCCCGTAGGCGATGAAAGTGGTGGCTTTGCCATAGGCCGACTGGTAATAGTCGGCGATATTCCGGGCGTCGGAAACCACCGCCGTAGGACAGAACGTCGCCAGCCATTCCGAAATCCTGTACCAAGTGCGCGCCACGGAGTTCCACTTCTTGCGCTTCCGTTCCAGCCCGTCCACATTCAGAGCCACCGGCATGCCCAGCACCCGCGGCATCCAAGTAAAGATCGCGTTCGCCGCGTTGCAATACAAAACCGCGTTCTGCCGGTGACCTAGAAGGTGAAGGGTGGACAGAAACGTGTGTGCCATCGTATCGAAGTATTTGTGCCGGATGGTGGGAAGATACACAAGATACACTCCCAGGTAAGGAGAGGAAGATCTGTCACGGCAGTAAACCGTCACGCGATGTCCGCGTTCTACCAGCCGCCTGGAGAGTTCTTCCGCGAAGGTCTCGAAACCGCCGTAGGACGCGGGAATACCCCGCGTGCCCACGATGGCGATTTTCATACCGAAGCGAACCTATACGCCGGCGGATTTCTGTCGCGAAAGCACGCGGGCAGAGGGCTTCGGAGCCGGGCGGCTGACCGGCACGTAGGAAAACCAGCTTGCGAGGTATTCATCTGTGACACGGCGCCTGCTCATGATATCGCGCCGTTTGCTCAGGACCCGCCTCCAGTTCTTGGCGACGTAGCCGAATGCCTTGAGGGAACTTTGCTCGCGCACCAGGCAGCAGCCGATCACGACCAGGTCGCGCGCCGTGATGGATAGAAAATTCCGGCGGTAAAGATCGCCCGTGATGTTCTTCATGCGCATCAGGAAGCGGTTCTTCACCGAATGCATGTTGATCTCAGGCGGCAGAGCGCGGCGCTTGCCGGGCAGTACATTGCGCACATGATAACCGCGCGAGTTCGGCGTGTAAATGCAGCGCCATCCCAACAGCTGAGAGCGCCAGGCCACATCGGCGTCTTCGCGATAGACGAAGAAATCCGGGTCAAAAAATTCGCCGTCCATCGCCACATCGTCGATCATCGAACGGCGGTACAGCGCAGCTGCCGCGGTGGCGCCGAACACATATTCGTAGTTCAGGTAGTGCCCATTGTCCACTTCCTGGCTGCCGCGATCCAGATGCCGCAACATCGGGGTGAAATAGATACCCGTCGAATCGACAAGCGGTGTTTCCAGGTGATCGAAGGTAGAACTGATGGTCAGCAGTTTTCCGCAGACCGTGCCTACTTTAGGGTCGATGCGGCCGGCATCCACTAGCGCCTGGATGAAATTCGGAAGGAGCAAGACATCCGGATTCAGCGTGAAGACCCAATTGCCGCTCGACAGGTTAATCGCCTGGTTTTGGGCCGCGGCGAATCCAATGTTCGAATCGTTATAAACAATCCGGCACCGATCCTCGAACGGCTCAAGAATGTCGATGGTACCGTCAGTCGAGTTGTTGTCGATGACGATGATCTCGATCTTCTCGTATTTTTGGGCCAGCGCCGATTCCAAACATCGCTTGATGAATCGTCCGCTGTTATAGGTCACAATTGTGACGGATACAAAGTCGTTATAGGCCATGCAACCGGTCTAAGAATGGAATCATGAAGCTTTGCCGCTATCCGTACTGCTAAACATGTTTTTCAACAACTTGTGAAGACACTGCAGAATGCGCGAAACCTCGTTCCGGAGCAACCGGGGCTCCGGCAGGACCGGCGATGAAATGCCGGCCGGCTAGCCATGCTACGCGACTAAATACTGATACCGGCGTCAAGGTCCGGTGATACAAGACCCCTGCAATCGCTCGTGGAATGCATGAAACCGCGACCGCCAAACTGACTATGCGGCTCGATGACGCCGAGAAGTGCTTTGCCGCATATCTAAGAAGGCTACCATACCAGTATAGCTGGCGGGACGGCCAGGTTAACTTTCCCGCCGAATGCCCACCCAGATGGCGGGCGGCCGCAGCCGGAACATGAACAATCCGGAACCCCCTCTGGCGCAGACGTTTGCAGAAATCCACGTCCTCGAACCACACAGGCTGGAAGCCTTCGTCGAAACCCCCAACCAGCTCCCAGGCTGCCCTGCGAATCATTAGAAATGCGCCGGCGGGCTGGTCCACCAGGGAAAGCTGCTCATCTGGAATTTCGGGCCGGTAGGTCCGGTTCACCCAATTACCAGGCCACAGCCGGTTGAAGCCAAGAGTTTCAAAACAAAGTGTCCAAGCAGTGGGAAAGCCGCGCACGTGAAAACCGGTCTGGGTCGTTCCATCGGCATTGAGAAGCCGCCCTCCGGCCGCCGCGACGCTTGCCTGGCTCACTGCGGCGATGAGCGGCTCCAGGCCCGAAACAAGAACAGCGTCAGGATTCAGCAGCAGCACAAAGCGAGTTTCCAGTGCAGCGATTCCCTGATTGCAGCCGGCGGCGAAGCCCCAATTCTCTGAATTCGCGATCAGCCGGACTCCGGACCGCCGGCGGATTATGTCCGCAGTGGCATCCAGCGAGTGATTATCGACCACAACTACGCTTGCTCCAGGAACGCGAAGACAGGCATCGAGACACTCCCCAATGACATCCTCCGAATTGTAGGTGACGATGACGATGCCAACCATCTCAACGGCCATATCAACTCAAGGCAAAATAGATCCGCCAGTACCAGTCAAACCCGGTCTGACGTTGGAGCTCGCGGAGTTGCCGCTCGCTTTCCAACAAGATACGCGGAATTGCGTTGTCGCCCGGTCCCCGCATCTGGCGAAACATTCGCAACCCTTCCATCTTCCCACGTACAAAGGCACTTCCCGCCCCGTGGCGCATTGCGATCAAACCCCAAAGCAATTGCCCGACGGCGATGGGCCACCCAAACTTCCAAACGAAGCCAATTGGATAGTGCTTGGCTACCAGAAGTAACTGGTTCCTGGCGATCTGATGCACGGTCCGCTGATTCCATGGGCCCAAGGTGGCGCTGCCCTCGTGATACGCCACAGCGCCCGGAACGTAAACGCCATTGTAACCCTTTGCGGCGCCGCGCAAACCAAAGTCGACATCTTCCAGATACGATTCCAGCCGCTCGTCCAGGCCGCCTATGCGCCGGAAGAGTTCCGTTTTCATGAGCAGCGCCGTAAACGGTGGGAAGAAAATGGTGCGCGGTTGGTTCCAGATGGGACCATCGGGCCGGCCATGGCCGCATCGCCACGAGCATCCGCTGCGACTGATAGCGTCAAAAGACCCGTCGATAAAGTCCCGCCGGCCAGCGCTGAGGAGTTTGCCCGCGGCAAACCAGACGCCGGGTACTTCCAGTTGAGCCACCAGTCTCTCCAACCAATCTGATTGTAAGCAAACATCGTTATTTAGAATGGCGACGAACGGAGACGTGCATTCTTGCACGCCCCGGTTTACCGCTGCAGTGAAACCCTTATTGCGGTCGAAACGGATCAAGCGGGCACCCAGGGACAATGCAATTTCCGGGGAACCATCCTCAGATCCGTTGTCTACGACGATAATCTCCTCGATAGGACTCGTTTGCAACGGCAACTGTTTCAATAGAGTTTCGAGGCGCCTTCCCCCATTCCAGTTCGGGATGACTACCGAGACGCTCATTTCCGCTTGGAGAATCTTTTCTTCACCAGGAAGAACAGGTTGTTGAATCCATCCCGCCAGGGATTCAACTTGATTTCCCCCAGGCGGGAAGAGTATTGGATGGAGATTTCCGCAAAGCGGACCTCCCGGCTTTTCAGAGCCTCAATCTTTATTTCCTCGGAAAAAGCCATGCTATCGGATTCGAGAGTCATGGACTCGAGGATCGACCGCCGGAATACCCACATCCCTGATTGGGAATCGCGGATCCAACGGAAGTAGAGCACGGACATCGCGGCGGAGAGGACGAAATTTCCGAATTTATGTTTAAAGCTCATCGCCTTACGGTCTCTGACCGGGAAGCGGGAGGCGTTCAGAAAGTCAACTTCGAGGTGGAGGAAGGCCTCGAGCAGATACGAGATGGCGTCCGGCGGGTAGCTATGGTCGCCGTCTAAGGTAACTATGATGTCACTGGTGGCGTTCGAAAAGCCCTTTTTATAGCTGCGCCCATAGCCACGGACCTCTTCGCGGATGACTTCGGCGCCCAGGCTCTTCGCAACATCCGACGTTCGATCCGTGGAGCCGTTATCGACCACGATCACCTGATCTACGAACGGCGGCATGCGGCGGAGCACCTGTTCGATACCCTGCTCTTCATTCAGGCACGGAATGATAACTGTGATGGACTGTTCCTTATACACAAAGTTCAACTGTAGCGCAGGTAGTCCATCTTATGGATACAAGTTATGATGAGGTTGTATGAAACGCCGCGCATTGTTGCTCTCGCTGGTGGTTGGGAGCGCCTTGTGCGCCTCCTTTCCCGAACTGTCACAGGTACACAACGTCTACATACTTCCCATGAGCGGTGGGCTTGATCAGTACCTGGCCAAGAGCCTGACGCAGCACCGCCTGTACCAGGTGGTGACGGATCCTAAAATAGCGGACGCAATTTTCACGGACCGGCTGGGAGAACCTTTCGAAAAGAAGATGTTGGAGCTTTACCCTCCGCCACCACCGCCCGAGAAGCCCGCTGATAAGAGTGCGAAAGACGAGAAGCAAGACGATAAAGACGAGAAGAAGCGGGCAAAGGACAAAGAGAAAGAGAGCGTTGTGAAGGAAGAGCCGCTGGTAAGAATGGGTGGCTTCAGCCGCAACCGGGGCAACGTCTTCCTGGTGGAGCGCACTTCAAAGAAGGTGATCTGGTCGTTGTACAAACGCCCCAAAAGCACTGCCCCGGATGAAATGAACCGGATAGCGGAGTCGATTGTCTCCGATCTGCAGCGGGACGTCACCGGCAAGAAAGACTGACTTCAGTTGGTGTGGTGTTTCTTGAGCAGCTTCTTGCTGATGTCCGGATAAAATTCCTTCAGGACGTTGAAAAGGGAATCGTAGGCAATCTGAGTCGTCATGCGGGTGAAGATTCCGCCTACGTCCCGCTCATCTTTCGGGTAGTAGGCTGTAGAGATGGCGCCGGAGGCGATGTTGCCCGCAAATTCTGAAACGTTGAAGAAGTGTCCGCCCGCGTCGGTACGGGTGATTACAATGCGGCTGAGAGCGTAGCCGGTTCGGGTCCAGGCGCTACCTTCCCCCATGCGGATATATCTGGGATCGTGATGAAGAAGGGAAGGAAAGACACCCGTCACGAATAGTTCATTGGTGAAGCCGTCCGCCAGGTCCGCGCCGTACCTTTTTGCGTACCCCTTCATTCCTTGTCCGTAGCCAGCCTTCACGTTTGTTTCCTGTTCGATCCCCGCCAGCAAAGTCAGATAGCCGAAAGTGAAAGGATCGAAATAGTGGCCCACCAGTTTGAATTTCTCTTTGGCGCCGATGGGAGCTAGATTCGACGCATCGTTTACCGTCTTGAAATTAGGGACCACCTTGAACATTCGCTGATCTTCGTCCGCTTTCGGCTGCGACGACGCTTCAACAGGGTTTCCCGCGGGCGCCGTTTGAGCCACAAGCCAAGGGGAATGGGCTACAAAGAGGGCGGTAATGATCAAGCTTCGGAGTTTCAGATGAGGACCTCGGTAAGGATATGACGGCAACCCGGAGGATCACGTTACCCGAACGCCCGCGGGGAAGTGAGTTCAGGACCGCGTCCGGCGTAACCGGGGCAGCACAACGCAAGCTGCGCCGGCCAACAGCAATTGCCACGCGGACGGTTCCGGAACTGCCTGGATAATGGGCGGCGTGCTCAACACGTCTCCGATATCGCGCAGTCCCGTTGTGGCGAACTGCACTCCCGGTGCGCTGTAAACCGGTGTCTCGATTCCATTCAGGTCAGACCGGTACCACTTTCCGGTGGCATAGTCGTGGTCATACAAGAAAGTTCCCGAAGGATCCAGTGAGATCTGCCGTACTCCAAAGCCCGGGTTGATTACCTGAAATTGCGAGGGCGCGGCGCCGGCAATATTCAGGGAAAATAGGCCGTGGTTCGACGATCCGTACAATATTCCCGCTTGGCTGCTAGTAATATCTCCAAATGAAAAGCTGGTCAGGTTGCTGCCATCGAAATTGTCAAAAGTGGTGACGTTAGCCACACCGGAATGAGTGGCATCCAAAGCTACTAGCGATGCCTTCACCAGGGTGTGCGTGTTGCTCTCAACGTACCAATAGGCGCCGTTATACATTGCCGCGTTGGCTGTAAATCCCGGCAGCGACTGCCCGCCGAGCATGGACTGCGTATTAGTGGCCGGTGCCCAGGAGTACAGCGGCGCGGCGGAGGTCGAGTCATTTTCCGGAGTGCGGTAGTAGAGCTTTCCGGCCGCGGAGTCCCACGCTGCTCCGTTGGTGGAGCCGCTAAGTCCTGTATCAAAAACGATGCTGTCCAAATACGAAGTTAAGTCAATCTGGTGGATCTTATTGTCATCCGACAGGCCGTACACGTATTGACCGGCCATTGCACTGGTGGATAAAAGGCTTAGAAGAAGTAAAGGAGTAATAATCGAGCTGATATTTAGGAACTTCATAGGCTGAAGTCTAACCGATGTTTTGTAATGTTAAAAGGTATCTAAGTGCCAGTACCACAGGGATTTGACCTAAGATGCCGGTTTTTTCGCAGGATCAGTGGAGGGCCCGCGCTTGCGTTCCACTGCCTCGCGGTAACTTCTCTCCAGGTTGGTGGTGATGGTGCGCATGTCCCTGCTCCGCACGACGTCCTCTCTGGCGCGGATTGCCATGGCTTCCGCTTCTTCGGGGTGGTCAAACAGATGCAAGATGCGGCCGGCGAATTCCTGCGGCTCATCGGCCAGGGCGCAAATTTCGCCATCGATGGCTGCGAGGCCTTCGGCGCCGATCGTAGTGGATACCACCGGAATGCCCGCAGCGAATGCCTCCAGCAGTTTCACACGGACACCTGAGCCGCTGAGGATGGGGCAAATGAACACCGCATATTCAGCGAGGGGAGTGCGCACATCTTCGACAAACCCGTGCAACTCGATGGACTGGGAGAATCCTGGCAAGGAATGCTTCGGCGGCGGGTCTGAACCGATCACCACGAGCCTAGCTTCCGGGCGAGCCTTCAACACGATGGGAAGAACACTTCGAGTGAACCATTCAAGAGCTTCCTTATTGGGCAGGTGACGGAAACTGCCGAGAAACAACATGGTCGCCGGTTGGCGGCCGGATGCGCGGAAATCGTAGCGGGTGGTATCGATGCCTGCGCGCAGGCTATCGTCCACGCGGCTCCGGAGCTCGGGAAGGAAAGACAGCAGATGATCCCGATTGTCCCGGCTGCAAACCTGCACGCGGTCGAGCGTTGGCAGGAGGCCGAGCTCATAGTGCAGCGCCTTCAGATACTCCAGTGTGGCCTTGGTCCTGCGGATAATCCCCGGCATGTTTCCGAGCTGGCGGCCGATGGATTGAAAGTAGATGTCGTGTTCGAAGAGAATACACGGAATCTGCCGGAAGGCGCCGGCATACTGCCCCATGGTGAGGTATTCGAGCTGCAGAACGTCGATCTGTTTCGTGTAGATCTGACGGTGAATCAACCAGGCAAGGTCGGCGTTCCTGAATTCGGAGATGGCATGCGGAGATGCGGTTGTCAGCGTGTTGTGTGAGCCTTTCATGCGCAGCAGGAATTCCGCGGAAGCGCAGCGGTTCGCCAATTCTTCATGAGCCTTTCGCTCTTGCGGGTAGTCGAGCAGGGCAATCAGATGAAGATCGCAAAATCTGGCCAGCTCCATGGAGGTTTGGTACATGAAGACGCCGCCTCCGTGCACCGGAGGGCAGATGGGATAGGGCGAGACGAATAAAACGCGCAGCGTTGCCGGGTCCGCGGGAAGCTTCAAAAAGCGGTCCCGGAAGTAACCCGCGAGGGGCCGGCGGAAAGCCTCCGTGTCGGAGACCGCGGCTAGCGACCGGGCCCTCCATCGGGAGGCGCAGGCTTGCGGCAGTTGCAGGAAGGCACGCCAGAGGCCACGCAGATTGGTGCGCTCCGGAGAGTCTCCAAAGACGACCCCCAACAGGGCTTCGCAATAGGCAAAGAAGAAATGTGAGAGCAGCCGAGGCCACTCATGGACATTCTTCCAGCAGAACAGAACGAAATTCTTGCGCAGGATCGATTGAATATACTCCTGCGTGAACTTCTTTCCGATGGTTCCCCGATGTTCGTGATAGACGATGCTCCGCGGTTCAAAAAGCACTTTCCAGCCGCGCTTCCAAGCCATGTAGCCCAGGTCGGTGTCTTCCAGATAGAAGGGGGCAAGCAGGTGGTCAAAGCCGCCAAGCTCCAGGAACTTGTCGCGGTCAAACGCGCAGGAGCCGCCTCCGCCGTAAAAACAGGGAAAGGAAGTCTTCACCTCTTCATCGATCCGGTGGCGGACGCGCAGGCGGCCGTTTTCCCACCACCCCTCTGTCAAGCCGGTTTCTTCGCGGAGCTTTGCCGGGTCGCTGAAGAAAATGTGGCACGAGACAGCGAAGGTGTCGTTGCCTGTAAAGCCTTCCAACAACGGTTGCAGGAAGTCCGGCGCTACCCGCATATCACTATTGAGAAGCACTACGATTCGATTGCGAGCCGCTCGGAATCCCGCGTTCGAGCCGCCGCCGAAACCGAGGTTTTTGGTCAGGGCGACCACCTTCACTTGAGGAAAGTGTTCCCGCAGGAATTGCACGCTGCCGTCAGTGGATCCATCGTCCACCACGATAATTTCGTTCTGCGGATTCCCTGCCAGGGCGGTGACCACGGAGGGCAGGTACTTTTCGAGCAGATCGCGGCCATTCCAGTTCGGGATTACGACGCTGGCGGTCTGGGCGGGTGGTGCTGTCGATTCACTGGACAGGCGTTTGCCAACGAGGCTCCAGAAGAGATCCGTGATGCCGAGTGCGCACACGCTCAGGAACATGGTGAACGGCGAGAGGATGAGCAGGGGAAGGGCCGCCAGTAGACGCCCGAGCAAGGCCATCTATTGGTTCCGGATCTTCTGGATCTCAGGTCCTATCCCGAGCGTGCGGCCAAGCCGAAGCCATCGCGAAGCCTGCACCATGCTTAGTTGTGCGGCAAGGGCGTCGCGCTCTTTGTCGAGCTGTAAGGCCCAGGCGGTGCGGGTTTCCAGGGTTGCCTCGGTTTCATGTAGAACATCTACACAATGAGCGAGCTCTGCAACTTTGCCTGCCAGTTCTGCCGACAGGCGCTCTTCGGTGTCGATGGCCCATTGTGTACGCGCGCGAACCTCGTTCTCTAAATCAGCCACCTTCGCCGCGTATGCCGCGGCGAGTTCGGCCGATGCTTTTTGTTCGGCGGCGAACTCGTCCTGCAGTTGGCCGATGCGCTGTCCTGCGGCTACCAGCTTGCCGTCGAGCTCAGCCGCCCACGCGTTCTGACGCTCCAGGTCCGCGGTCTGCTGCCGGAACAGGCCGACCAGTTCCTGGTGCTGCTGCCGGGATTCGGCCAGCCATTCATCCTTGGTTCTCAATTCCGCCTCAAGGCGGCTGATGTGAATGCCTCGTTCGCGGAGTACGTTTGCAGCGCTGGGGAGGTAGACAAAGGTAGGCGACCCGGTCTGCGGGCTCATGGCGCAAACCGCGATATAGAAGTTCGCGTCGTGCGGGGCAGGGTCTTTTCCCTCCAACCGAACCTCCGCCGATCCGCGCGATCCGACCGCCTGAAACAATAATCCTTCGGTGTGATCCTGCAGGAACAGGGATACGTGGGGGAACACCGCGGTGAGAGCATCGCGGAACTCTTCGTACTCGAATTCGTGTTCGTGAAACGGGTTGGGGCCCGAAAGGTTGCGGCTCTCAGCGTAATAGGTTTTGTTTGGAGTGGAGACGATGAATTGTCCTCCAGGTGCAAGAACGCGTTTCGCTTCGGCAAGCAACAGCTGCCAATCGGCGAGATGTTCGATGACTTCAAACGCAACGACGAGATCGAACGAACTGTCCGCCAGCGGCAAGGCGGTGCAGGAGCCCACGAGGCAGTTCAGGTTGCGGCGCGGATACTGCTTGCGGGCAAAGGCGACTGCCTCCGGGGAAATATCAACGGCCGTGACAGTGTTAGCCGAGTAGCTCAACTCCGCCGATCCGTAGCCGACGCCGCATCCGGCGTCCAGGACCCGGCGATTGCGCGAGAGGCGTGATGCGAAAGCGTAGCGCGACACATGCTCGTTCCAGAGATTTTCATCTACCAGATCGGGGATAACCCGCTCACCCGTGAATTCCGTGCTCATGTTTCTAGGCTGCTCCGGCTTCCGGGGCGGCCGCGTTGGAAGTAAGGCGCGCGTTGACTTCGATGCGGCAAGGGAAGTGAAGGTAGCCGTAAACCTGTGAACCGCCGTGTCCCATCTGCAGCGTGATGGCATTATCAATCCAGTCGCACATGACGTAGGAGTGGAGCGTTCCGTTCGCGATGGCCGGAGAGAACGAAAAGGCCGCTGGATAGAGCTCGGGAAGATCGACATGGAAGTCTATGGTTCTGGTGTCGCCGGGGTTCATCGGATCCATCTCATAGCCTTCCCTGGTTGTGTTCGTTCCGGCAAAGTCGATGCCAAGGTGGTTACGAAGCATAAATCCGACATTGGGCAGCGCCACATGTTCGTTTGCGCGCACGGAGATGCGGACAACGATACGGGTGGCCGGTTCCAAGAGGCGCAGTTCGCGGCCGTAAGGATCGAAAATTCCAATACCGATGACTTCGGCCTTTCCATCTCCGTGGCGGTGATCGACATTCGGAATGCGCGTCAGGACTTCCGGTGGTGCCTCTTGAGGGCCGGCGATGGCATTGGCTGACGGGGCGTGAGTATTTTCCAGATAGGCGGAGTCTTTCACGGTCATCGCTGCCAGATACTTCACCACCACCGATTCGGTGTCGCCCATTTCCCGGACGCGGCCCTTGTCTAGCCAGAGACATCTGTCTCCGATGGCTTTGACGTCTCCAATAGCGTGCGAAACAAAGAGAATGGTGACTCCCCGTGACCGGAGCTCGTGAACCTTTCGCATGCAGCGCTGCCGGAAGTAAATATCTCCTACGGCGAGGGCTTCATCCACGAGCAGAATCTCGGGGTCCACATGGATCGCCACTGCGAAGGCGAGGCGCACGGACATACCGCTCGAATACGTCTTCACGGGCTGGTCGATAAAGGAACCGATTTCCGCGAAGGCCGTGATGTCTTTGTAACGCGCGTCGATTTCGCGGGTGGAAAGTCCCAGGATAGACGCGTTGAGGTAGACGTTATCGCGTCCGCTAAATTCCGGGTTGAAACCGGAACCGAGTTCCAGGAGCGCGGCCACACGTCCTTGAACGGAAACTTCTCCGCTGGTCGGGAGGAGAATGCCGGCAACAAGCTGCAGCAGAGTGCTCTTCCCGGATCCATTTTCCCCAATCACGCAAAAAGTCTCGCCCCGTTCCACAGAGAAGGTGAGGTCTTTGAGAGCCCAGAAATCCTTGTGGAAACTGGCCCGGTTGAACGTGGCGAGCTCTTTCAGGCGGTCGGTCGGTGCTGCGTAAACCGGATAGCATTTGGACACCGCACGGAAGTCAATCACGCTCACCGGAAACCGCCTGACCTAAATATAGCAAGCACTATTAGGCACTGTAATTAACGACATCGGATCTGTCAATGTGGAGAAGAGGGTTCGGGCGGAGAAGAGAGGAATGTAGGGTAGCCGCCTGGGCCGAGTACGATAGGTCACCGAAAAAGCCGCGGGTTTCACTGGCCCGCCCGCCTGGTGCCTGATTTAGAGGCAATTCGTTGGCGCGTGGCCCGGAGAATCCATCGTCAAGAGAGCCGGTAGCTACCCTTTCTATGAGTGTTGTCTATTTAACACCTCCAACGCAATTGAGGCCGAAAGCAGTACTTGTTGCTTCTGCTTCCTATCTAAATTATGAACCTCCCTTAATGTGATGTCAATGGCCAAATTGACAAAAAGAGCATCTATTACGTACGCTTAGAAGTGCGCCGGTGTAGCTCAGGGGTTAGAGCGACGGTCTCATAATCCGTAGGTCGGAGGTTCAATTCCTCCCGCCGGCACCATTCAGGTTTTTTCCCCAACAATCAGGTTGTAGATGCGGTCGAGATCGTCGGATGAGTAGTATTCGATCTCGATCTGGCCTCGATCAGGCGATTTTGCCACGATTCTGACGCGAGTCCCGAGGGCACTTTCCATTTCCCGTCCCGCCGCCTTGACGTTGGGATCCGAGGGGATTGCGACCGGCTCGGCGGGCTCCCTTTTGGTCAGCATCTGCTGGACCTGGCGCTCCACCTGTCGGACGGACATTCCCTGGGCGGCGGCTTTTTCGGCTAGCTGCGTTTGCGATTCTTCATTGGGGAGTCCCACGATGGCGCGGGCGTGTCCCATGGACAGCCGGTGTTCTGCTACCAGTAACTGGATAGGTTGCGGCAGCCGCAACAGGCGCAGCAGATTAGTGACGGTGGCGCGGTCCTTCCCGGTGCGCTGCCCGATTTGCTCGTGACTGAGTTTCAGGTCCCGCCCCAGGCGTTCCAGCGCTTGAGCAACTTCGATGGGATTGAGATCTTCGCGCTGAATGTTTTCGATTAGGGCGATCTCAAGGACGCGATCATCGGCGTACTCCTGGACTACCACCGGAACTTCCTGCAATTCGGCCATGCGCGACGCGCGCCAACGCCGCTCCCCGGCAACCAATATATAGCGTGCTCCCTGTCTCTGGACCACAAGTGGTTGAATGACACCGTTAGAGCGTATGGATTGGGCGAGTTCCGCGAGGCGGTCCGGCTGGAAGACCGATCGTGGCTGCAGGGGGTTCGGGTCGATCAGATCAATACTGATCTTCAGCATGCCGGAAGCGGGTTTCTCCGGTGCGCTGGCTACGGCGGGAGCCGCGGCCGTTTCCGGTCTCGGTGCCTGGCGAGCCGGAAGTAAGGCCGAGAGTCCCTTACCGAGGGCTTTGCGTGGAAGTTCGGGACTTTTGCTCATTTTCCAATACCTCTTTTGCGAGTTTTACGTAGCTCTCGGAGCCCTTGGATCGAACGTCATATTGAAGAATCGGCTTGCCATAACTGGGGGCTTCCGCGAGCCGGATGCTTCTGGGGATGACGGTTTTGAATACCTGGTTCGGAAAGAATTCTTTCAGATCGTCGGCGACTTGCTTGGTGAGGTTGGTACGGTCATCGTACATGGTGAGCAGGATGCCTTCGATGCCGAGGTTATGGAAGAACGATTCCTTGATGCGATCCACGGTATCCATGAGCTGAGAGATTCCTTCGAGCGCAAAAAACTCGCATTGGATCGGAACAAGTACTGAATCGGCCGCTACCAGCGCATTTAAGGTCAAAAGGTCCAATGCAGGAGGGCAATCAATAAGAATGTAGTGATAAGTGGCGCGGACTTCGTCCAGTTTGGCGCGCAGGCGGGTTTCCCGATCTGGTAGGTCAACCAGTTCCAGATTGGCGGCTACGAGGTTTCGATTCGCGGGGACCATATCGAGCCCTTCGAATTCGGTGGCAACGATCGCGGCGGAGATGGGGATGTCACTAAAGAGGACGTCATAGATGGTCGGGCGTTCGACGGATTTGTCCACACCCAAGCCTGTTGTCGCGTTGCCTTGCGGGTCCGAGTCAATCAGGAGAATTCTTAGATCATTGGACGCGAGCGATGCACTGAGATTAATCGCTGTAGTCGTTTTGCCAACGCCGCCTTTCTGATTGGCGATGGCAATTGTCTTACCCATTGTTGGTGCCCATTGTTGGGATTGTATCGTAATCTCACGAGGGTGGAGTGTTCCACGTGGAACATCGCCAAATTATTTCTCATCGCGGGATTCATGGCGGGTTTATTGCCGAAAACAGGCGAGGAATTTGGCGCTCGTTCGCCCTCTTGCCCAGTGAGATTCTCACGAACGGCCGTGGCCAAAGGATGCCATCAATGGGATTTGAGGTGTTGAATGTGGCGGCGGCAAGACCTTGTCCCAGAACTAACGCGACGTCCCATGAAAACCTCGCTTTGTGAAAGGGCTGAGGGCCGACTCCCTCCCTGGGGAATTGTTCCACGTGGAACAATCCCCGAACGATCAACTTGAGAGTGGCGAACGGGACCAGGGAATCTTCGACACCGTGGGGAACGAAGTTAATTGCCAAGGAGAAAAGAGCGGAGCGGGAAGCGCCCCAGGCGAAACATAGCGACCTTGTGTTTGGCGCTACCGCCCGGTCGCAATCACCCGTCGTACGTCGTAGGCCGCGACTTGCCCGAGGTACAAGTCAAACACGCACCGCAGTCGTCGAGCTCTTGCCCCCAGCCGATTCTAACCAGAATTGACCGACAACGATTTAGTGTTCCACGTGGAACATGCCAGTAGAACCAACTTTTCGGCAAGCCTACAGGATCGAATACGCCCTGGAGGGACCTACTCCCGGCAATTGCCGACCAATTATCCGACCTTTGTCTAACCGCGACAGATGAACTCGGAGCCCCGATATCGGTCCCTACCAAACGTACCCCATCCTTAACCGGAAGGGTAGAGCCCTACTTTAGTTCGATGCGCCCGGTCGAATCCCCATCTTATAAGCGGGACGCTTTCAGCCACAGTGTTTGGGGTGAGTCAGCCACTGGGATTGGCGAAGTGTTCCCAGGAGCGGTTTCCCAGCTGGGGTGGCCGAGACGTGAGAATTGCCCAAGGGTGCCAATGGAGTGCGAGCCCCTGAAGCAGACCCCTTGCGGCCTTTAGCCGCATCCTGTGCCTTTCAGTCGCAACCGACCCCGCCGCCTTTGAGGTGGTGGTTTTTAGAAACCCATGACCCACCAAGGTTCAGACGCTGGGAAGAAAAGTCAGAAGTGCCTGATGCTCGAGCATCGGCGCTAATACTCCGGCGTGCGCCCACAGCATCAATGCCACCGACACCCGTTACGCCGAAAATGAGGAAGAGTACGTCAGAAGTCCGATCCCAGACTGTTGCCCGTCGGCCGGTGGTTGGCCAATCGCACATTATCGCTCCAGCGTCCACGGGGCCTAAAAATTCTCGCGCCCCGCCGAATAGCAGGTAGCGGACCACCGCAAGATCACTCCCGGGAGTGCACAAAGCATTCCCCGAACACTACAGTAGGGCGATAGGGCCATTTCGGCCGGCTCAGCAGAGACGCAATTCCCACTTCCTCTATTCTTGTGCAGCGATCCGTCAATAGACTCAGAAGGCAAATGGACTGCAACGGCGCAAACATAGAAATTTCCAAAGGCCTACCGAACTGTCGATTTGGACACCACTTGTTCGATCTAGTTTTAGAACACCCAAAGAGATCGTTCTAAACTGAAAGATGCAAGGAGCTATCCATGAAATTCATGATTCTCGTGAAAGCCGATAAGAACAGTGAAGCCGGAATAATGCCCGACGAGAAGCTACTTACGGAGATGACACAATTCAATGAAGAGCTGGTCAAGGCCGGTGTCATGCTGGCGGGAGAGGGTCTTCATCCAAGCTCAAAAGGCGCGCGGGTGCGATTTTCCGGAACCAGCAGAACCGTGATTGACGGACCATTCGCGGAAACAAAGGAATTGGTCGCAGGCTTTTGGATTTGGAAAGTCAATTCCAGGGACGAAGCCATCGAGTGGGTCAAGCGCTGTCCGAATCCTATGCCTGGAGAATCGGAAATCGAAATTCGGCAGGTGTTCGACGCGGACGACTTTGGTACAGCACTGACGCCCGAGTTGCGGGAAAAAGAAGACCGTCTACGCCGGTAATTAGAAGCTAAGAAGTAGAGGTTACTCTGCCGTATATAGATGACTATGTGATTTGCGCACGGATCGCGGACGACCGCCATCCCCTACCCTAGGGGTCCAAAAGCGGCGTCGTTACGAACTCTCGCCCCGGGTGGTGTGCTGACCCGTCCGACTCCGACTAATGGAGCGGGTTTCTTCTGCTACCATCAAAGTGGAATTGCCAATACAACGCAGCTCTCCTCTAATCCCTATTTTCCTCATCGTGGTGGTCGACGTTCTCGGCCTGGCCATCATACTGCCGCTATTGCCCTTCTATGCGGAAAAGCTCGGCGCCAGTCCTACAACGGTGGGACTCCTGGTTTCCACCTACGCCTTTTGCCAGTTGATCGCGGGCCCACTCCTCGGGCGCATGTCCGACCAGGTTGGCCGCAAGCGGCTGCTGCTGGTCAGCCAAGTGGGAACATTCATAGGCTTCATTGTTTTAGCCTACGCACAGACGCTGTGGGTGGTTTTTCTCGCCCGCATCATTGACGGGATTACTGCCGGCAATCTATCGCTGGCGCAGGCTTACATATCGGACGTCACAAAACCTGAAGAACGCACTAAAGCCTTTGGACTCATAGGGATAGCGTTCGGTATAGGGTTTCTTATCGGCCCCGCGCTGGCCGGAATGTTGTCGACATACGGCTATCAATACCCGATCTTCGCCGCTGCCGCCTTATCGGCTACGAGCGTGCTGACTACGTGGAGATTGTTGCCTTCGGCCAACACCGCGTCGCCGGACGCCGCCAAAGACCGCCGGCTCTCGCTGCTCGATTGGGGGAACTATGCGCGATACTTTCGCCAGCCCGATCTCGCGCCACTGCTCTGGCAGTTCGCGGCGTTCATCTTCGGATTCTCGGCCTTTATGTCCGGATTTGCCCTGTTTGCGGAACGCCGGTTTACGTGGGAAGGGCAGCCCTTCGGACCGAAGCAGGTGGGTCTTGTCTATGCCTACGTCGGACTGCTCGCCATAATCCTGCAAGGCGGTTTGCTCGGCCGCCTGTCAAAGCGGTTCGGCGACCCGGCGCTGGTGAAGGCGGGGTTTGTCTCAGCGATCATCGGATTCACTGGTTTGGGTTTTAGCTATACCGTACCGGAGCTTTTACTGGCTTC
The DNA here is from genome assembly GCA_040002435.1 of Bryobacteraceae bacterium. Lineage (GTDB taxonomy): Bacteria > Acidobacteriota > Terriglobia > Bryobacterales > Bryobacteraceae > JANXXV01. The sequence continues at coordinate 17,307 of JBDUEM010000017.1, read as the reverse complement.
CACCTTCTGCTCGTTCGGCACAGGAGCGTTACGCCCAGCCCTCACCAGCCTGATTACGCAGTTCGCCGGCCGTTCTGAACAAGGCTCGGTGCTGGGACTGACTCAATCGCTGATGTCAGTTGCCCAGATCGCCGCGCCCTTCGTTGCGGGCTTGCTGATCGATCGCAGCATGTTAAGGACATGGGCGATGATCGGCGTCGCCACGAGCGTGATCGGTCTTGCCGTGAAATACAGAGCTACGAAACTAAGTTTTCACAAAATCTAGCGATACCGAATTCATGCAGTAGCGCAAGCCCGTAGGCTTCGGGCCATCGTCAAAGACATGACCCAAATGCCCGTCACATCGGCGGCACATCACCTCTGTGCGGACTGATCCGAAGGAAGAGTCCGTTTCGGTTTTGATATTTTCCTGCGCGATGGGGGCCCAGAAACTCGGCCAGCCCGTGCCCGAGTCGAACTTCGTATCGGAGCTGAAAAGCGACGTTCCACAGCAGATGCATGTGAAGACGCCCTTCTCGTGCCACTTGTTAAACTTGCCCGTGAAGGCACGCTCCGTTCCCTTCTTACGCGTGACCTCGTAGCTGGCCGCGCCTAGCTGCTTCCTCCATTCTTCGTCGCTTTTCACCACTTTGTCCACTTTGACCTTTCCTTTCCTCTGGCCTTTCTCATCGAACTCCACAATAGTCACCATACCGCTGCCGCCCGCCGCTAGCGCGGTCACGGAAGCAAATGCGGAGGCAACAAACGTCCGGCGTGTAGTATCCATATTGGTTAATCCAGCGTACCCTGCTTTTTAATCCAGTTAATCAGAAGATCTCTCAGCAGCACATCTTTAGTCTCAAACTGCAGTCCGGTAATGCCAAGCACCTTCTGCTCATGCTCATTGCCGGCGCTGAAATCGCTCATGGACACAATATACTCCCGGCCGGGGTCCACCGGGCGGCCGCGGGTAATCGCCTCGGATAACTGGGATCCCTTCAACTTGCCCACCACCATCTTGTTATCGAAGGGCATGATGTTCCAGACGGCCCGCGCCAGAATTTTGCCCTTTGGCAGTCTGTCCCGCACCCCGCCCTGATTCATGACGCCGAAGTCGGCGTGCATCTCCTCGGCCATGGCGCGCTCTATCAAACCCCTTAAATCAGATGCCGCGAACTCGCGCTTCGATTCGCCAATAGGCACGTCCACAATCTTTGAGACTTTTGCTTCCCACTTGTCGATCATCTTTTTGACGTCCGGAGCCGGCTTCACGGTACCGGCATCCACTGGAATCTTCTTCCATGTCCACGAGGCGAGGGACCCATGTCCGACATCCACCTGCATGTCGAGCCTGCCGAGCTCGACTCCGTAGGCCTTTGTTTCCACGCCTACCCGCCCCTCCACCACCTCTTCCTTCTCCAGGCCGCGGTGGCTGTGACCGGTCACCACCAGCGCCACCTTCGGAATCCCGTGAAGGATCTCTGTACGTTCTGCCGGTTCAATATGCCCCAGTACGACAATCAGATCGGCCCGATCGCCGATCTCCTCTACGTTCCTTCTTACGGTCTCTACCACCGGCAGGGCGTGGTACGGTCCCGCTACCCCGGCCGCCAGATAGGTGCTTACCAAATTACCCATCACCGCTCCGATGATGGCCACGCGGATGCCGTTCACCTTCCGGATCACGTAAGGATTCCGCGCCAGCAGCTTGCCGTCCCCGTCCACTACATTGGCGGACACGATGGGAAACCTGGCGATCTGAATAAACTTGAGGATTTTCTGCCAGCCATAGTCGAACTCATGATTGCCCAGTGTCGATACCTGGATTCCCAGCTTGTTCGCCACCTGATACACAGGCACGCCGCGGAAGATGGTGGACACGGGGCTACCCTGTACCAGGTCTCCCGCGTTCAGCACGATGCACCATTTGCAACCCGCGGTCTCCCGCCGTATCACCGTCGCGAACTGTGCGAAGCCTCCCAGGTTCCTCGTATCAGGCAGGAAACGCGCATGGAGGTCATTGGAATGAAGAATCGTGAGCGGGCGCGTGGCCGTTTGCGCGAAACCATGGCCAACGACGCTGAGGAGCAGCAAGAGTCTGTAGATCATGTTCAGTGAGAGGGACGATCCGGCGGTGCGATGGAGGCGTGAAAGTCGCGCTGCACCCGTTCCACGTATTCGTCCAGGAGCGCTTGCACTCGTGACGGCTCAACGGATTTGACGATGAAGCCCACGTGGTGCTCCCTGTTCATTCGCCACACAATCTCGGGATCCGTGTAGGCGGATGTGTCCGGGTGATCCTGACGGGCGAGCGAAACGAGCAGTCCGGCATAAGCTCCCCTGTCGGCGGGAGGCTGGTAGGGCACCTTGCCGCCGGCAACCTCTATCTTGGCCCACTCGGCCCACATATTCATGCCGGTGGCGGCTTCCAGAAGGTCGGCGATGTGGGCTCCGCCTACGCGCGCCGATGTTTCCAGGAAGTATAGTTTGCCATCTTCGTGGCCGCGAATGAATTCGGTATGAGAAACGCCGCGCAGCAATCCCAGTCCCGCCAGAACATCGCGGTTCAATGCCAGCAGTCCCTGTTCGAGCGGCGAGCCCCGCTGCAGCAGCTTCGTGGTGAAAATTCCGCCGCTATGCGAGACTTCCAGGGGCGGCGTTCCGTACCCGCTGGCTGCCGCAAACAGCACGTTGCTCTCGTAGACGATGGAATCCACATGGAAGATATCGCCGGGTACAAACCGCTCCAGCAGATAGAATGACTGCTCGTCGCCCAACTGCTCCAGCAGGCGCCAGAGTTCCTCCGGCGAATGAACCTTCTTGATGCCGATCGCCCCGGCCATGGATCGCGGCTTCAGAACCCAGGGAGCCGGCACTCTTTCCATGAACTCGCGAATCTTCTCGTAATTGATGATGGGGACAAAATCGGGAATGCACAGACCGGCTTCCCGCGCCTTCAGGCGCATGGACAGTTTGTCGCGAAAGTATCTGGTGGTTGTTTCGCCCATTCCCGGGATTCGCAGATGTTCCCGGAGCGATGCCGCCAGTTCCAGATCGAAATCATCCAACGGCACCAGCCTCTCGATGTTGCGTGTGCGTGCCAGGTAACTGATCGAATGAATGCTTTCACGCAGGTCCCACTTGCGGTCGTGGTCCGGCATGTAGAAAATTTCGTCGATGCTTTCCATCGGCCACGAAGCGTTATGCTGCAGACTCGGTGACGTGACCAGGATTACGTGACAGCCCTGCCGTTTGCATTCCCGCAGAAACTCATGACCTTTCTCGTAGCTGGCAATGCAGAGAACCGTCATGAACACCCGTCTAATCGCGTTTCGGCTTTACCAGGTGAATGCGCTTGCTCTTTCCAGCCGCCGGGGCTGACAGCTCCGGTTCGCGTCGCCGCCGTTCTGTTTGCTCGCGCTCCAATTCGGCCATCATGCGATACCAGGCATCTTCGATTTTCGCTTCTTCGCGATGCATGTTGTCCAGTTGGGCCGCGTTCTCCATAAAGACTATGGCGAGCGCCTGGTTACTGTCGAGAGATTTCGTAAAGCGCTTGCGGACCTCGGAAACCCGCTTGTCAAGAGTCTCCTTCTCCAGTTGGCGCGCACGCTGCAGCCTTACATAATTTCGCGCGATTTCTTCTACCAGGGCAATCTCGCGGAGGTTAGCGGGCCGCTTCTCATTCGTCAGCTCTTCCACCAGCGACAGATAGAGCGTCTGCTCCTCAAGCGGCAGCGGGTCGCGTCGTTTTACCATTTCCAGCCCTGCGGGCCGGGAACGCGGCTTCCCTCGGACGGGCTTGTCGCGTCCGTCTCCTTCCATGGTCATTCGTTTTTCTTGCTGGCGTCTTCCGGAAACAAGACGTACCCTTTTGGCGGAGGATAAAGAGTCAACAACAGCTTCAATCGCTTTCGAAGGAACCGGCTCTGCAACTGCCGCGGGCCCGTTTCCACATCGATATCGCAACAAATACCGTGCATGTAGAGGGTCAGCGAATCGATAAACGACTGCCGTGCATAATCCTTAAACAGTTTGGTTTCGTTGCGCAGGGTTTTCTGCCTGCGTAGCAAGCCCTGCTTCAGATGCCAGCTTTCGTCGTCCACTTCGCCGTGTACATTGGCATTCAACTCTTCGCGAACCAGCGAATGATACTGCTTCTGAGCGTTCGGGTCCCATTGCTCCGCCACCAGAGCGGCCAGCAGGTGATAGAAACGATAATGATAGTCCGCAACTTCCTGGTCCTTTAAAGCGAACCCGAAGACCGCCTCCTCCTTGGAGACGAAGCGGGAAGACCAGGAGACACGATCTTTGCCCGGCTTCTCGAGGCACACCATCTCTCCGGCTTTGTGGGTTCCCTTGTCCAGGTAGGGCACCAGCAGGATAGAGATTTTCGGCAGACGCGAAGAAATCGACGGCGGTAGCGCGGCAATGGGCTCTTCGAGATACTCCTTAATGTCCTCTTCCGTGAGCGGCAGCGCCGCAAAGTAGTAGGAGAAGGTTTTGCTGAGCGGGATCATCTCGCGGCGGTACCGTTCAGCGAACTGGCCGACACTAAGATTCGGATTGGATTGAGCGGGCATCGAAACGACCATAATTCTAGCAGAGTATTCCGTTAGACTAAGCCTTAGTGTCCCTGAAAATACTGGTGTCGGCTGGCGAAGCGTCGGGTGATCTCTATGCCTCCGAAATTGTAGAAGCTCTCCGCCGCCTCTCACCGGGCGTCACATTTTTCGGATGCACCGGCCCGAGAATGCAGAAGGCCGGGGTCAAAACGATTGTCGATTCGGCTAGTCTCTCGGTGGTCGGATTGGTGGAAGTGATCCGGCACATTCCTCGGATTTACGGCGAGTTTCGGAAAATGGTGCGGGCCGCCGAAGCGGAGAAGCCTGACCTAGCCATCCTCACCGACAGCCCCGATTTTCATCTGCGCCTCGCCAAAAAGCTGCAGAAGCTGGGGGTGCCGGTGATCTATCTCATTGCGCCACAGGTCTGGGCCTGGCGGGAAGGCCGTCTGGCTCAAATGCGCCGTTCCCTCAAGCTGCTGCTCTGCATTTTCCCGTTTGAAGAGGCCTATTTCCGCCGCAATCGAGTAGAGGCGGCCTATATTGGGCATCCGCTGACCCGAATTGTCAGGCCAACCTTATCGAAAGACGAGTTTTTCCGGAAACATGGACTCGACCGCAGCCGTCCTTTAGTTACGATCCTTCCCGGAAGCAGAGTCGGGGAAGTCGCACGCCATTTGTCTGCACTGGTGGAGGCGGCGGCGCTCCTGCCGGAGGCGACCTGTCTCCTGGCTGCTCCAGCGGGCTTTTCCGCCAGGGCAGGCTCTACGTTTTTTAAGGAACGGATTAACGGCGCAGCCATCCAAATACTGGAAGGCGAGACGTGGGATGCCATTGCCCATGCCGACGTAGCCTTGGCTGCAAGTGGTACGGTGACAATAGAGGCGGCGCTGCTCGGGACGCCCATGGTTACTTTTTACCGGGTAGCCGGGTTAAGTTGGTTGCTGGGCAGGTTTTTGGTTCGGGTTCCGTTTTATTCCATGGTGAATTTGATAGCCGGGCGAATGATTGTACCGGAATTGATGCAGGATCAGATGACGGGAGTGTCACTGGCGGAGACCGTTTCGGGGCTTCTCCAGAGTTCTTCGGCGCGGAGCAGGATGCAACAGGATTTGGCCGAAGTTGCCGATAGACTTTCTACGCGTGACGATCCAATGGAGCGCGCGGCTGTATTGGTGAACGAGTTTTTGAATAAGGACAAGGCACATGGCGGGTAACTTGCGTTTCGCGCTGGCATCATTATTGATCGCCGGAGCTTCTCTTTTCCCGGCGGCCGCGCAGGAGCGCAAGTCGCGGATCGATGTGGAACACTACGCCATCGAGGCGGAGATCAACCCCCGTACGCAAACATTGACCGCGGTAGTAAAGGTAGATTTCACTCCGCTCGATGACACCTCTTCGGCCTCGTTCGAACTCAATAACGCCTTGAACGTTTCCAAAGTCGTGGACGAGAGCGGCCGCCAAGTGCCGGCCTCGCGGTCCCAGCAGGATTTTGCGGTGCGATTGAATTTTCCGGAGATGCTGCGAAAGGGAAAGGCAAGCTCTGTAACTTTCTCTTATGACGGACGCCTGACGGGAAATGAAGAGTCCCCGGTTTACGGCATCAAGTTCGCCGCCATTAAAAGCGATTCGGCTTTTCTGATGTACCCGGCGAGATGGTTCCCGATTAACGACTACACCACGGACCGCTACACGGCCGACATAAAGATTCTGGTTCCGGCGGCGTTTCGCGTAGTGGGCAGCGGCGGAGAAGAGAAGCCGGACCGTGCCTCCGACGACAAGATTGCCTATCGGTTTAAGACGACTCAACCCTCCTTCCCGGGAAGCATCGCGATGGTTCAGGGGGACCCGGCAAAGGTATCTTCCGAAGGTGTTACCACTACTCTCTATTTCCGCGAGCAGAAGGACATGGCGAACGCCTACGGAGAAGAGATCGGCAAGATCATGGCGTATCTGACCAGCGTCTTTGGCTTGCCTCCGCAAGCCGGCCTGACCATAGTGGAGACGGAAAGCGGAACGCCCAACGGCTATTCCGCGCCGGGGATCATTTTTCTGTCGCCCCGCTCTATCGGCAAGCAGGTGAACGCCCGCCTGCTGTCGAATCAGATTGCCAGGCAGTGGTGGGGAGCGCTGGTTTCTCCCGCTACGCGCAACCATCTTTGGCTGCAAAATGGAATGGCGCGCTATGCGGAGTTCCTTTACCTGGAACATGTGAACGGAGCAGCCGCCCTTGAGGCCGAGGTCCGCGATACCTATGTTGAGGCACTTACGGTAGACAATATTCCACTGATCCAGTCATCCAGATTGGAGGATTATTCGCCCGAATATTGGGCGGCGACGGCCGGCAAAGGCGCCGCTGTGCTGCATATGCTGCGGTCCATTATGGGCGATGACAAGTTCGGAGTGCTCCTGAAGACAGTGCCGGACAAGTACAGTTGGAAATCCATCACCACGGATGATTTCCGCAAGGTGGCCGAACAGGTTTCAGGCCAGAACCTGCAATATTTCTTCATCCAGTGGATCGAATCCAACGGCGCTCCTGAGTTCAAACTGGAATACACGGTTTTCCGCACACAGAAGGGCTTCCGGGTAATGGGCAAGATCTCACAGGATCTGGATACTTTCCGCATGCCGGTGGATTTGAAGATCGAAACCGAAGGCAATCCGGAAGAGAAGCGTGTGGAAGTCGTCGGTGTCTCTTCGGAGTTCCTGGTAGATACTTTTGGTAAGCCCAAAAAGGTCACTATAGATCCGGGCAATCATATGCTCCGCTTTAGCAATCCTGTACGGGTTGCCGTGGCCATTCGCAAGGGCGAGCAGTTTGCCGAAGTCGGGGAGTACACCGAAGCGCTAAAGGAATACCAGAAGGCGCTCGACGTCAGCCGTAACAGTTCGCTGGCGCATTATCGCGTGGCGCAGGTGTTCATGCTGCAGAACAACTACCAGTCGGCTGCCAATGAATTCCGCGAAGCCTTGAACGGCGATTTGGACCCGAAGTGGACGGAAGTTTGGGCCCACATCAACCTCGGACAGATCTTCGATGTGACCGGCCAGCGCGAGCGGGCGGTGAACGAGTATCAACTGGCCACGCGAACGAAGGACAATACGCAAAATGCACAGGAAGAAGCGGCAAAGTATATGAAGAAGCCGTTCGAGCGCCAGCGGCCAAAAGAATAATCTGGCATAATCCTAGAGAGATTGAGGAGGTTGAATGAACCGGCGGCATTTTCTCCAAAAGGGCGCTCTGGGCGCCATTTCTCTCTATAATTTTCCGCATTACCTGTTTGCCTCGACTACCAAAAAGCACGGGACAGACAAGATCTTCTTGGGCCCGCGCAAGATTGAATTAAGCCGTCTGGCGATGGGCACGGGCACGCACGGGGGCGGGGGCAGTTCGAACCAGACCCGCAAACTTGGCTACCAGGGTGTGGCGGAGTTGTTTCGCGCGGGTTACGACCAGGGTGTGAATTTCTGGGACTCGGCGGACCAGTATGGCAGCCACACTTATCTTCGCGAGGCGCTGAAAACCGTGCCCCGTGAGAAGGTGGTCATTCTATCGAAGACCAATGCGACTACCGCCGCGGGCGTTAAGGCGGATATCGATCGCTTCCGAAAAGAAATCGGCGTCGACGTGATCGACATTCTTCTGATGCACAAGATGGAAGACGCCGATTGGAACGTCAAGATGAAAGGCCCTATGGACGTCATCTCCGAGGCGCAGGACCGCGGGATCATCCGTTCGCATGGAACATCCTGTCATACCCTGGCCGCGCTGAAAACAGCCGCCGTGGAACCTTGGGTGGAGATCGATCTGGCGCGCATTAATCCGGCGAAGGTCGCCATGGACTCTGATCCCGAGACTGTGTTAAGTGTTCTTCGCCAGATGAAGAAAGCGGGCAAAGGCGTCATGGGAATGAAGATCCTGGGACAGGGCGCGCTACGCGATAAAGCCGATGAATGCCTGCAATTCGCACTTGCTCAGGATTGCGTGGACTGCTTTACTATCGGAAGTGAGAGCCGAGCGGAAATGGAAGATCTGCTCCGCAAGATTCCCGCGGCCAGCACGCGCGGCTGAGCGCTATTTTTCTTTCAACAGCCGAAGATCGTCTTCCAGTTCGTAGATGCGGTCTTCCATCACCTTTACCGGCTTGCCGGCTGCCTGCGTCTCGGCCAGTTTCTTCTTGAGCTTTTCAATCTGCTTCTCCAGCAGCGCAATTTTCGGAGACGGAGCCGATGGTGCAGGAGCGGCCTCTGTCTTCACTGCGGCGGGCTTGGGCTTGCTGCTCTTTAACTTGGTGGACTTGGTTGGCAGCGCGATCTTCTCGCCGAAATCTTCCAGCAGCTCCCGTTGCAGCTGCAGCAGTTCAGTGGCGATTTCGTTGAACCTCGCGATGAGTTCCTTTTTTGCCTGGTTTCTCAATTTCAGATAGTTGTTCTTCGCTTCGCGATACTGATCGATCGTAGTGGACATTGGCGGCAAGGCCATTATAGGTTAGCGCTTCGCAGGAAGTCCGTATCCGGAATTGCGCAAGATAGCCCGGCCCCCGTCGCCCAGCAGAAACGACACAAATCTTTGGGCTTCCTGGAGGTGTTGCGGGTGAACCATAATCCCCGCCTCCTGCACAATTGGCTGATGCAGCGTCTCGTCCACCGCGATCACGGCGCCTGCCTGCTTGATCACCAGGGAATACGCGGTGAACACGGCATCCGCATTCCCAGTTGTGCCATACTGCTTCGCCATGCGAACGTTCTCCGCGTAGACCACCCTGGATTCCACACGATCCCAAATTCCTGTTTTGCGAAGGGTGTCTACTGCCGCCTGGCCGTACGGAGCAAGCTCAGGCTTGGCGATAGCGATCACACGAATGGCGGGCGAGAGCAAATCGTGCAGATCGGCAACCGGTGCTTTTCCCGGAGGAATCCACAGCGCCAGCACGCCTATTGCGTAAGGCACGCGGCTTCCTGCGAGCAGCAAACCCTTCTTCTCCAACGCCTCAACATGCTCGGCGTCCGCGGCCGCGATCACGTCGAACGGCGCGCCATTCTCAATCTGTTGCGTAAGCTGTGCAGTAGATGCGAAGCTGAACACCGGATGGATTCCGGTTTGGGTTTCAAACATCGGGCCGAGTTGCCGGAAGACTTCCGTGAGATTCGCCGCCGCCGCCACCGTTACTCCGGGCCGCTCTTTCGGCGCACAGGCGGCGGCGCTCAGCGCCAGGGCGATCAAACAAAGCCGGTTCATCGTGTTAGCGTGGAAAGTAGTGATAAACAGACGATGTCGTTCATCTAAGACAGTATCACAATGAGTGGAGTCGAGAACAACCTCGCGGCGATCCGGCAGAAACGGGGGCTCTCCGCGGCGCGGCTAGCAGAACTGGTAGACGTCAGCCGGCAGACCATCTACGCCATGGAGGCGGGCAGCTATGTGCCGAACACGGCGGTCGCGTTGAAGCTGGCCCGAGTGCTGGAGTCAAGCGTCGAAGACCTGTTCACTTTGCCGCATGAATCGCCAGAGTCCAATCTCCGCCTGGAACCCGTGACTCTGCTGCCGGGTTCGGGAACGCCCGAACCCGGGCAGCCCGTCCAACTCTGTCAAGTGGACAAGCGCCTGATGGCCTCGCAGCCCTCGCCGGTGCCCTGGTATTTTCCGGCAAGCGACGCCGTGGTCACGGGCAACCCGGCAGCGGCCGGGAAAGCGAAGGTGCAGGTGTTTCATGCAGACGCCCAATTTGCCAATCGCGTCCTGGTGGCCGGCTGCGATCCGGGTATTTCCGTTCTCTCGCGCCACGTCCAGGCCGCGGGGGTGGAGCTGGTCCTTGCCCACCGCAACAGTTCGCAGGCGCTGGCGCTCCTGAAAGACGGGCTGGTCCACGTGGCCGGAACCCATCTTCGCGACGAGGAAAGTGGCGAGTCGAACATTCCGGAAATCGGCCGTTTATTCGCGAAGAACTCCGTTGCCGTGATCTCGTTCGCTATATGGGAAGAAGGAATCGTCACGGCGGGCGGCAATCCGAAATCCATCAAGGAAATTGCGGACTTCGCACGCCCGGACGTTTCCATCGTGAACCGGGAACGAGGCGCCGGGACGCGGCATCTGCTGGATTCCCGTTTGAAGGCACTGAAAATTCGTGGCGACTCCATCCAGGGGTATGAGCGGATAGCCCACGGGCACCTGCCGGCGGCCTGGCAGGTGAAGTCGGGAGCCGCCGATTGTTGCATCGCCACGCGGGCAGCGGCGCGCGTCTTCGGACTTGGGTTCATTCCGCTCCTCTCGGAACGGTACGACCTTGCCGTTCGGCGTCAACATCTGGATCTTCCGGGTGTGCAAGCGCTTCTGGACACGCTGGGAAGAACCAATTTCCGCCGGGAACTCGAGAGCCTGGGCGGGTATGATACCCGGGCGGCCGGGGAGCGGATGTTGTGAACTATTTTGCAGGCGGCTCCACGCCTCTTCCGCGTGGATAACATACGCTGCTGACGCGGGGCGCCGGAAACCACTTCCCTTCCTCGGCGTAAATGGTTTTCACGAAGCAGTACTGCTTTCCCTTCTCTTTCACTGACCGTGGTACATCCAAAACCTGCAAGTACTGCTCATCCTTCATGACGGATGCGGACATGCGGGAGGCCATGTCGAGGAGCTCGTCAAAGTGCCCCTGCGTCAGATCGTAGATATGCATATTGCTCCCCACGGCATCTTGTTCGGCGAAATCCGACTCCAAGACCAGCTCATCCCTGCCGTCGCCGGTTAGATCCACCAGGCGGATGCCCTGAAAAGTCGACTGTCCGTGAGCGTCCAGAGTCACCCGTTCCTTCACCTTCCAATCCTGTGCCAAGTGCAGCAGCAAGGGGCCAGAGTGGGACTGCACCACTGCCAGCCAGCCGGCGGCCGGCCACTTGTACAACTGGAGCCGGACATCGCCAACAGCGGTTACCTGATAGACCTTTTCATGCGCCATGGCATCCGGAAAACCCAGGGAATTCTTCGTCAGATTCTTCGGTTTCCAGGTCGCATCGACGGTTTTTCCCGGAACCAGGGAGATCTGCCTTCCGGGGAAAGCCGCGGCAAGCGCCTGCAGGCGCGGAGTCTCGTCGGTAACGGCATCCGCAGCGATAATGTGGCCCGCGAGAATCACGGCGAGCAATGAAAGTTTCAGCACTAGTCTCTCCTAAGCACTACAGCGCGAAAATGACTTACGGAATCGCTCACCGGGACAATCTTAGGTATTTTTAACAAGTCTCAACAGTGAATTTCCTTTCCGCGCTAACTCCGCATCCGCTATATTGAAGAATTCCAACCTAACGGGCTGCATGCTGCTCTTCTCGCCGACTTACTTTGTATTTCTGACAGCGATCTTCTTCCTGTACTGGCCGCTGGCGCGATTCCGTGCGCTGTCCCTTGCGGTGATCCTGTTTGCCAATTACTTCTTTTACCTGAAATTCGATCTTTTCTATCTTGCGCTTATTCCAGTGGCCTCCACAATCGATTTCCTGCTTGCGCTGGGGATGCAGAAGACCAAGCGCCAGGGCTGGCGCCGGGTTCTGGTTTCGCTGAGTATTCTTGTCAACCTCGGAATTCTCGTCAGCTTTAAGTACATGCCACTGGTAAAGTCCGATTGGAGCTGGGTATTTCCACTGGGCATATCGTTCTACGCATTTCAGGCATTAAGCTACACCATCGATGTGTACCGGCGCGATGCGAAAGCCACCTCCAGCATCCTGGCCTATCTGTCTGCCGTATCGTTCTTTCCAACCATTCTCGCCGGCCCGATCACTCGTCCCGCTTCCCTGATCTCGCAATTCGAAAAGAAAGACAGGGGACTACTGCCAGCCGATGGCGGACGGGCCTTGTTCCTGATTGGCCTTGGCCTGATGAAGAAGCTGCTCATAGCGGATTATCTGGCCGAGAATCTGGTGAACCGGGTCTTTGACGTTCCCAAACTGTACAGCGGCTTCGAAGTGCTGGTGGGCGTTTACGGCTACGCCGTCCAGCTCTACTACGACTTTTCCGGATATTCCGATATCGCAATCGGATCCGCGTTGCTGTTGGGTTTGAAGCTGCCCATTAACTTCAACCGTCCCTATGAATCGGAAAACATCGCCGAGTTCTGGCGGCGCTGGCACATATCGCTGTCTAACTGGCTGCGCGACTACCTGTACTTCTCATTGCCGGGACTGCGGTCGAAATGGAAGATTTTCACGTACGGCAATCTGGTGATCACCATGCTGCTGGGTGGACTGTGGCACGGGGCAAGTTGGAATTTCGCTGTCTGGGGACTCTTGCACGGAGTGGCGCTCGCGTTGCAGCGCGCACTGCAGGCGTTCCGCCACAATGCCAAACCGTCAGCGAATCCCATGGCGCGATTGCTGCGAATTTTCGTCACCATCCAATTTGTCTGTTTTGCCTGGGTCTTCTTCCGCGCGCCGAATTTCCCGGCGGCTATAGCCATTCTGGAACGGATCGGATCGCTCACTTTCTCTACCGCGAATATCCCGGGCGCCTTCGCCCTGATCCTGTTTCTGGGTATTCTTTTTCATTTCGCGCCGAAGAGAACCTATGAGCTCAGCTTGAAGATTTATGTTGCCTCACCGGCTGTGGTGCAGGCTGCGGCACTGGCGCTATTGGTGCTCGCCATAGAGTATGTGGCCACTACCGGCTCGGCTCCGTTCATCTATACGAAATTCTGATCTCCATGACCTGGCTGCCGCTGAAGACATCCATCACCATCGCCGCATTCCTGGCCATTGCGGCGTTGCCGGAGTTTGTTCCTCTGCTGGCGAATTACAAGATCGTCGATTGGAAGAGTCTCGATTCGGTACTGGATTTTCACGCCAAAAATATACCTTCGCAAGCGGAGGCGGAGCAGGCCCGGCTGAATCCGGATGCACCGCTGTACAGCGATTCCATCTACCCGCTATTGGACCCAGGCGCCAGTCTCGATCACTTTTATGAAGCTCTCCGTCAGACGGAAATGCGCGCCGATGGCGCGGTCACACGGATTCTTCATTACGGCGACTCGCCAACTACCGCTGATCTGATCACAGCCGATCTTCGGATTCTTCTGCAGAAGCAGTTCGGAGACGCGGGCCACGGATACGTGCTGGTTGCCAAGCCCTGGGCGTGGTACGGTCATCGCGGTTTTGAAATCTCCAATTCCGGCTGGCAGATCACCCCGGCTAATCAGAGTGAGGTCCGCAACGGACTTTTTGGTTTGGGCGGCGTGGTTTTCCGCGGCTCACCCGGATCCATGAGCAGGCTTTCCGCACGCGACACCGACTACACACGGGTGGAAATCGCTTACCTGCACGAACCCAGCGGAGGGCTCTTCGAAGTGCTGGCCGACGGAAAGCTGCTGGGCGAGATCGATACTAACTATCCGCAAATCATCTCAGGCTTCACGTCGTTTCCAATTCCACCCGAATCGAAACGGTTTGAGATTCGCGTGAAGAGCGGAAATCCGCGCTTGTTCGGCGCGCACTTTTCCAAGCCGGGGCCGGGGATTATCTACAACAGTTTGGGTGTGAACGGCGCCTATGTCGCCATCCTGTCCCGCATGTTTCAGGAGCGGCACTGGTCTGAGCAGTTACAGCATTACAAGCCGGACCTGATCATCGTTAACTACGGCACCAACGAAAGCGTATACGCTTCCTTTGTGGACACGTCCTACAAAAAGGAGCTTCGTGAAGTCATTCGCCGCATCCACTCCGCTGTGCCCGAGACCTCGGTTCTCGTGATGAGTCCGATGGATCGGGGCGAGCGCCTGCCCACGGGGGAAATCGCTTCGGTGCCCGCCCTGGTGCGGCTTGTCAATCTGCAGCAACAGATCGCCGCCGATACCGGATGCGGCTTCTTCAATACCTTTCAGGCAATGGGAGGCCCCGGCACCATGGGACGCTGGTATAACGCCGAGCAGCGGCTGGTGAGCGCCGATTTCATCCATCCCATGCCGGGAGGCGCCAAGCTGGTGGGGAACCTCTTGTATCGGGCCTTGACGAACGGATATAACAAATACAAAATGCGCAGAATGCAGGAACGCCTTGCCGCGGCCGGCCCGATCGATCAAAAAGTAAAGGCAGCGGCCGCCCGTTGAAGCGCCGCCTATTTCTTTCGATGCTCGCCGGCGTGACGGCGCTATTGGCGGCGGCGCCAAAGGCAAAGAAGCGGAAGAGGAAGGCCGCCAGGCCTGCCGCGCCCGCCATTAGTGCGAAGACTCGGGCCGCCGCGCTTCAGCGGGTAACGGAACAACTGCGGAACTGCGCGGTCACTTATGAGAATGCCGGCACGCTGGTTCCGTTCTTCGAACAGCTTTACCGCAAAGGACGCGTTTCCATTCTGCACTATGGGGATTCGCACACCGCCGCGGACGAATGGACAGGCCGTCTACGGGAACTCTTCCAGGACAAATTCGGAAACGGCGGCGCCGGATTCTCGCATGCGGGCCGCCCTTGGAACAGCTACCGCCGCATGGACGTTCGCAGCTTCGGGTCGAGTTCCTGGCATAGTGACGGTCTGTTCAGCCGCGAGGGTGATGGGATGTACGGCTTGGCCGGCGTGAGCATGACGACCAACCGCGCCGCTGAAACCGTGGAGCTGAAGGCCGACGGTCCGGTGCTGCAAATCAATTATCTGCAGCAGCCCGGCGGAGGCACGCTAGAGCTGTCCGACGAGGACGTTCCATTGGACACCATCTCTACCGATGGCGATCTGGCGCCTGGATATTACAAGCGGGAAGTGAAGCCCGGCCCGCACTATTATCGCCTTCGGACTCGGGATCATGCGCCTGTTCGGCTCTTCGGCTGGGTGACGGGCAACACGGAAGGCTTGACGTACGAAACGCTGGGAATCAACGGAGCGCAGGCTTCCATGATTCTGAATTGGGACGCTGCGATTACCGCCAGCAATATTGCCGACCGGAATCCGGCGTTGATTGTGTTGGCCTACGGGACGAATGAAGCCGGCAATCCGAAACTGACCGGAGAAGGCTACCGCGACCTGTTGCTCGAGGTGATCGGCCGCTTCCGCAAGGCTGCTCCGGCAGCATCGATACTACTGATAGGCCCGCCCGATCGCTTCGTCCGATCCAAGGGAAAGTGGGTGCCGTATGATGCCGTCGATCGCATCGTAGCGGCGGAGCGGGAGGCCGCAAATACCGCCGGATGCGCTTTCCTCGACCTACGCGGTAAATTGGGAGGCAAGGGCACAATGCACGAATGGGCCGTCGCGGGTCTGGCGCAGTCTGATCACGTCCATTTTACTGCCGCCGGTTATCGGCTGATTGCCGAGGCGATGTTCCGCGATTTTATGGATCAATTTGCGATATTTTTGAAGGCGAGGGAGCAGTAAAATTACATCAAATGGACAGACGAGCGAAAATTCTGGAAATCATCCGGCAGGTTTCCAATCCTGGTGCTAACCCGGAAGCGGACGAATCCCTCTTTGAGTCCGGCCTGCTTGACTCGTTTGCGCTGCCCGACATGGTGACGGCACTTGAGGCCGGCTTTGGCATCAAGATCCCCGACTCGGATCTCAATCCGAGGAAATTCGATTCGATTGAACGGATCGAGAATTATCTGGAGAATCATCCGTAGGCCGTGGCGTTTATCAAACAATTCGGGGCATATCTGCCTCCACGCATCGTGAGCAACCAGGAGATGGGCGCCAAGGTTGGCTGTGATGCCGACTGGATCGTCAATGTCTCCGGCATCGAGCAGCGCCGTTTTGCCGATGGGGAGACGGTGGTGGATCTGGCCACGCGTGCCGCCGAAGATTGTCTCTCGCGAGCGAATCTGAACGCTTCCGACCTGGGGATGATTCTGCTGGCTAGCAGCTCGTCGGAGCGGCGATTCCCTGGCCCGGCGGTGATGGTGGCGAACAAATTGGGTCTGCATTCCGTTCCCTGTCTGGATATTCCGATGGCCAGTGCAGGATCTCTTTTCGGGATGGTGCTGGCGTCGAAACTGGCTTCGACGTACGGCAGGATTCTGGTAATCGGCGCCGAAAAGATGTCGAGCGTAATCCTGCGCGAGCCAATGGAACGCGGCGTGGCCATTCTCTTCGGGGACGGGGCGGGCGCGTGCCTTATTACTCCGGACGAAGGGCCGGCGCGCATCGTCGATTCAGTGATCGAATCGGATGGTGCGTTCTCTGAAGACCTGCGCCTGCCGTTTGACCTGCCGCTTGAGATGAACGGGCGAACTGTGATCCTGCAAGCGTCCCGCAAGATTCCCAGGGCGATTGAGAGAATTTTGACGAAGAACGGCCGGCAGGCGAAGGAGATCGACGTTTTCCTGATGCACCAGGCGAATCAGAATCTGATCCTGCGGGTCGCGCAAGCGCTTGGCGTGGCCGAAGAAAAGTTTTATTCCAATATCCGGCGGTATGGAAATACCTCGTCGGCGTCTATGCTGATCGCCGCTGCTGAATGGTGGCAGACCGTCGGTTTCCGGCCGGGGCTGCCAGTTTGCTTCGCTACGTTTGGGGCTGGGTTCAACTGGGGCGCACTTTTGGCTGAAGGAGTTGCATAACATGCGGAAACTCACCGTTAAGATTGACCCGTCTTTGTGCATCACGGCGGCAAACTGTTCCGGGATTGCACCGAAGGTCTTTCACATTAACGAAGAGGGGTTGGCGGAGGTGATGGATGCGGCCGGCGTCCCGCAGGGCTATGAGCATACGCTAGACGTTTCGGACGCGGATGCGGAGTTGATTGAAGAAGCTGTGGAATCCTGTCCGGCGCGGGCGATTAGCATCAGCGCGTAACCTGGC
>JBDUEM010000016.1:0-48895 GCA_040002435.1 Bryobacteraceae bacterium | reverse complement strand
TCAATCCGCCAGTCCAGATGTGCAGAGTGTTGTGCGGATTCTGATCGAGAAAGCCAAATGATTCGTTGTATAAGCTGCCGCCACCGAAGTCGCGGAAGGTGCGCAGGCTCAGGATCTCCTGCACGTCCTGGGCGCTGGGATAGTGATAGTGGATCACTGTGTTGATGGTTTCCGAGCCGAATTGACCCGGATATCGCAGCGGATACCAGAGCGGATTTGCGTCCAGCAGCGCGTCGATAAAGCGGTTGCGATGTTCACCAACCGCATACTCGCCGCCGATTGCCCCGGTGACCGCATCGAAAAAGCTACTCGGCGTTGGATAAAGTTTTCCAATCAGCGGTCTCAACAGTTCGATGTCCGAAGCGGGAATCGCCGGCTGCCGCCTGGCGAGTAATGCCAGCGAACCATCGGTGAGAAATGCCTGAAACGCGTTCGGAATTGGATTCGCTGGATATTGCGGCAAAGTCCAATCCCAGTACGGCATGGTCACGCTTGGGCATTGGTCCTGCAGCGCCTTCTCAAACTCGTACATGTAAATGCGGTGCCACGGCAGGAACCGCTCCCAGCCGTGCTGGCAATGGTTTTGATGGATTAGGGCGAGATTATTGTAATTCCGCACGTCAAGCGGCCACTTGTTCAACTCGTATAGCTCGCGGAAAGCGAATCGCAGATTCTCAAGCTGCGATGGCGTCATGCAATCGAGATTCACACGCTGACGGAGTTCGCCCTTCTGATACTTGTACTCGTTGGGAACGCCTTCATAGACCGAATAGCCTTCGCGCTGGATGGTGATTGGACCCGACGCGTCCAGCGCCTCGATCTCTTCTCCGGAACCTTCCTCGGGACACCCGTCGTCGATCCAGCGAGCAATGAACTGCACGTGTTCGGTCGAAACCGCACTGCCGCCCCAAGGCAGCCGGGGGAAACGCGTCCCGTCAAACGGCGCCTCTCCGCGTAACCCGGCAATCAGCGGCGAACGCTGCGAGCGGCTGAGGCCTTGCGTATCGCCGGAAGCGTGGCCGCAGCAAGTGCGTGCAGGTTGCTGATCCGCCGCAATTAAGGGAACGTCGTAGAGGGTGGCGCCCAGGAGTTGTTGCAGGGGAAGGTTCCAAAACTGCCCCAGCCGGCCGTAATCGGCGGAGCTACCCTCAGCCGCGGCGTTGAAGATCTCCCTGAATCGTTGATATCGGGTCATATTGTCCAACCAATTCTTTGAGCCCGCGCGTGTCAAGCGCAAAAAAAGCCCGCACAGCAGGCGGCAAGAAGTAGCTTCAGACAGATTTGAGGCGAGTGTAACGGAATACAGACGGTGAGTCAATACAAAAATACCGCAACCTTTATTTAATTATGATGAATGCGCTTTCGTCTATTCCTCGGCTGTTATACACTCTTGCTTAGCGATGCGCGGGCACAGTACGGCAGTTGCTTTGATGGCCCTGTATATGGCTCCTGTGGCCATTGCGGCCAGCGTCCCGCGTACATGGCGACAGGCCGACGTCAATATTCTGGAGACTCCTCTCGCCAACGAAAAGTATTCTCCGGTTCACATCAGTGAAGATTCCTATTACCGGATACCCGAGCGAGTTATTTACAAAAGCTACCCGGTTTATCCGTCCGGGCCGTGAACCCTCAGGTTACATGGACTGGTTGAAGCACCGCGAGCCGCAAGTTGTTTTTGATGACACGACTCTAAAAACGTCCGCGGATTGGGTAGCCGCCGGCGAGACGGTGTTTAACGCTCCCACATCGTTCGCTCCCATGTTCTTCAGTGCGGAGAATCTACTGGATCCAGCCTTTTACGGAAGCAGCGGCATGCCTGTGGCAAGCGACGGCACCATTCCGTTCGCGCGATGGGTTGTCCGTCGCAAGGGCGTTGTGGAGCTTGGCTCCATGGGCTGCGCGACTTGCCATACCCGTGTTCTGGCCGATGGAACCCTGGTGCCTGGGGCTCAGGGCAACAATCCGAACGATCGTCAGGGCGCGAACCTGCTCCGCGTCGCTTCGCGCGCCATGGGAAATGCAAAGGCCCTTGAGCGGGTCCAAGGCTTTGCCCGGCAGTTCGAAGTACCTTGGCTGTCCAACGATCCGAACCGGCGGGTGCGCGGCTTTTCGCTGGAAGAATTTATAGCAGCCGGTGAAGCCATTCCGCCGGGCGTGAGTGCCCGCGCCAACACCAGCATGATGCTTCCCCCGCAGACACCGGATCTGATTGGGGTTCGAGAGAGACGGTTCCTCGATCATACCGGCCTCATCCGGCAGTCCGGCATTGGCGATCTGATGCGGTACAGTTCCCTGGCGCAGGATGTATTTTCCGCGAGCCGCTATGGCGGCGTGCAGGACGCCGCTGGAACTCCGGGCGCCAGATACAGCGACGCCCAGTTATACGCACTCGCACAGTACCTCTATTCATTGACGCCGCCGCGTAATCCAAACGTTGCGAGCGCTGCATCCAGGCGTGGCGAGTTGGTTTTCCAGAAGGAGGGTTGCGCCGGCTGCCATACCGCTCCCCTCTACACCAATAACAAACTGACGCCGGTAGATGGTTTTATCCCGGAGGGCACTAACAAAGACTCGATGGCGAAGAGTGTAGGTACCGACCCGAGATATGCGCTCTCCACGCGCAAAGGCACTGGGTATTACAAAGTGCCCTCGTTGAAGGGCGTCTGGTACCGGGGACCATTCGGGCACGATGGCGCCGCCGCAACTCTCGAAGAATGGTTCGACCCGGCTCGACTGAATGCTAACTATGTTCCGCAGGGGTTCAAAGGCGCCGATGGAAAGAACCGCTCCATCCCAGGCCATACCTTCGGACTACGAATTTCCCCCGCGGACCGCGACGATCTCCTCAGCTTCCTGAGGACGCTATAGCAGCCAGGGAAGAAACCGCTCGCACGAGACGATGGATCTCGTCGCCGGTGATCTCCCTTTCATCGGCGAACGCGACGCCGGCCACGGCAATGATGGCGCCGCCGCTATCTCGAACGGGCATGGCAATAGCGGCTTGCGCGTTTACAGCTTTCGCGCCGGGCATCACCCCTCCCCCACCCTCGTCCCGCTGCAAGTTGCAGGTCTGCACAGGCTCGCCCCGCTCCAGGGCCAGCCCGGCCATTCCTTTACCGGAGGGCACCCATGCCACAATTTCCTGAACCATCGGCGGGATGTTAACGGACGCGGCCAAGCGCAGGCCGCCACTTTCATGGAGGTGCACCGAGCCGGCCGCTCCGTTTTGGTTGCGGACGAAATCTTCCAGCCAGGTTTGTACGGCTTGATTCAATCCAGTCATGGTTTATCCTCGGGCGGGTTTGGCAGCAGATTCACCCAGCGCTGCAGAAGCCGCCGTTTTCCGGCCGAGAGGTCGCGGGTGATGGGCATGTAGAGCGTCGATTCAAATGTCTCGAGCGATATTGCGAACTTTAGTTGATCGGCCATCGCCTCCACAACGTTTCTATCACCCAAATTTCGGACCAGTGACATCACTGGGTATACGAGGCTGAACACGCGCAACACTTTGCTGAAGATGAACGACCAGGTTAGTTCGTTATCCTTCGTCTCCTTCTCTAACTCGTTATCGAAGGGCAGTGCACGGATCGCAACATAGAAGGAATCGGGAAGAGGAAATGCGGCGCCCGGAATGTCCGGCGGCTGCACACCAGTGAACGGATAAAAAGCCAGGAAGCACGCGCCTGGAATCAGCGAACGCAGCACGATGTTCGATTTTCCTGCAACCACCGGCACCATATTCTTCCGGATTGGTTTGCCAGCCGCATCCAGAACCTTTACCATCGGCTTCGTCATCAGGTTTCCGTCCGAATCATATTGCTGCAGGAAGAGTTTGACATCTCCGTGGACCGGCCCGCCATCTTCGTACACGCTCACGCAAACCGGGACGGCTTGCGCTTCATCAATGTACACCGCCCAATCGTCAGTATCAGCCGTGTATGCGGTCTGCTGTAGCACGGCGATCGGTTGATTGGCCTGTTGTTGAATCAACTCGATGGTGCCCAATGATGACGCGGTTCCGGGAGGAAGTGGAAACTCAGAGATTCCGCCCGATGCTTCATACGCCTGCTGGTTGTAAGTCGCAGCGGTGAGGGTCGCGATGGGCGTGATGTTGCCCGCTACATCCCGCGCTTGCAGTTGCAGGTCGCCGAAGTCCGCCTTGTCCAACTGCGCGCTCTGCTCAGGAAACGTAGTGATGAAATCGACCACCAGAACGTTGCGCGCCGCATCCACCTTCGCCACTGCGGGGCCGAGGGAAGCAGTGGCCGGGCTGGTTGCAAGCTGTGCGGCGGATTGCGGCACGAGCAGGCGTCCCGCAGGCGCGGAGGCGAGTTCGCCTGCTTCCCAGACTCCCACGGTACCCAGCATCGTGCTGCGCGCCGGATTGTCACCAGTAAACCCGTCGTGGTAAGCCGCCACCAGTTCCAATCCGTTCTCGATACGCTTGCCCTTATGGAAGCAGGCTTGATAGTAAAGAGTGCGATAGCTGGCGAAGCGCATCAATATTCCCTGATTCGATTCCGACTCCGCCGCGGCTTTCAGCGCCGCAAGGGCGGGCGACTTGTCCAGGCCGAACCATTGGGTGTCTTTGTTGAGGGAGGCTGCCTGCCAGATGCAGCCCACCATTCCTTCTTTGAACGTGATGCCCAGATTGCGTGTCTGGTAAGGCCAGCGGGAAAACATTCGAGTAGCGGCCGCAGCCTTGCATCCGATCCATTGGTCTTGCGGTCCGCTGAGGTTGCCTACCACAAGCCATTGATAGAAGATCTGTGAGGTGGCCTCGCCTCCCGTAAACGGATCGGTCATCACCAGGCGCGCCGGCGCTGCACCATCGCTGTAATTGAGGCCAAGCAGATCGACGCCGCTTCCAATCAACGGATCGCCCGCGGCGGAACCGGTGCCGAGTTCCGCCTTGAACACCTTCGATTCGGCGAAACGCGTGCCGTGGTCGCCGTAGACATTCCAGCTGCCATTCGGCTGCAGCATCTGCGGGTTCCTTTTTTTCAGCCAGTCCAGGTAGGAATTGTAAGTCACCCCTTTCTGCAAAAAGGGTTCGACGCCGCCTTCGTCATAGGTGTTGGGGGCGTTGTTGGCGGTGCTGGGGCTCCAGTCCGTGAAGCCCGAGAAGTGGATCCTGGGACGAGACAACACACTCATTTGCGGAGATCTCCTTGATCTCAAGTCGGGTCAGCTGGAACGCGATCGGGAAGCAGGTTCACATAACGCTGCAGCAGCTTGCGTTTTCCCGCGGAGAGTTCCCGGGTAATCGGCATGTACAGCGTGGATGCAAACGTATCCTTCGAGATGGCGAACTTCAACTGCTCGCCCATCGCGTCCACAACATTCTTGTCGTGCAGATTGCGAATCTGCGACATCACGGGGTAAATCAAATCGTAAGTGTTGAGCACCTTCCCGTAGATGAAAGCAAAACTCAACTCGCTGTCGGGAGTGCTTGCTTCCAATGCGTTGTCGAATGGCAGGGCGCGGATTACAGCAAAGAAATCGGACGGCGAGCCGAATCCCGCAGCCGGCGCAACCGGCGGAACTGTTCCCGTGAAGGGCAAGAAGAATACGTAGCAGATTCCTGGCTGCGCAGCGCGAAAACTCAGATGGGCCACGCCTGAAGTTACGGCCAAGACTCCGGAAGCGGAAGCCCCGGTGAAAGTAACAATCTGATCCGCGGCGGCGGTGACGAGATTCCCACCGCTGTCATACTGTGATGCCAGCAACTTCACGGCGACAGTGGGCGCCGCGCCATTCTGGTATACCCGGATGGAAATACTTTTAGTCTCCCCTTCGTCGATATACGATCCGCGTTGGTCCGTCTCAACGACAAAAGTACTCTCCAGCAAGGCGGCGCCGGCGGTGGATCCCTGCTGAACGAGTTGCAGGACGCCACTGGTGATCGCCTTACGCTGGCTGGCTGGAAAAGTGAACTCCACCATGCCACCGGCGGCCTCATAGGTGGCTTGCGCGTACATCTGCGGCGTAAGCGGCGCGCCAATCTGGGTAACCGTCTGGTCTGCCGCCACAGACTGCAGCAGAAATGTTCCCAGATTCGCCTTCGCCAATGAACCGCCCTGCTCCGGAAAGGTGGCCAGAAAATCGACCGTCACCACATCGCGGGACGGATCGATAATCGCCATCGCCGGCCCCAACGGAACCGGCGTGGGAGCGGCAGCGAGCGCCGCTTCCGGATGGGCATCCAGGCGGACCATCGTTTTCAGGTTGCTGCTTCGCGCGACAGAAACGTTGGGCGCAAGCAATCGCTGCGTAGGGGCGCTGGCTAGCTCCCCGGGCCCCCACACACCGATTGTCCCCAACAGAATGCTGCGTGCGGGATTGCTCCCTTTGTAGCCGTTTTGATAAGCCCAGATAAGATCGCCACCGCTGCGAATCGGCCTGCCCTGGTATGTGACCGTCTGGTAGTAAAGTGTCCGGTAACTGGCGAACTGGAGGACGATACCCTGGTTGCCTCCCGCCGTGGCGGCGGCCTTCAGAGCCGCGAGCGCAGGCGATTGGTCAACACCGTTCCATTGCAGACTATTGTTGCTCGCAGCTGTCTGCCAGATCACGCCCATTCCGCCGGCGATGGGTAGGTTGCCGAGATTGCGCCCAAAATTCGGCCATCGCGAGAACATGCGGCAAGCTCCGCGTCCAGTGACGCCGGCAGTCGCGTTTCCGATCATCACTGTCTCGTAGAAAATCTGTGAGCTGAACGGCCCGTAGGGCTCCAGGTCGATTAGCCGCGCCGGGGGAGGCGTCGAGGAATCCGAGAAGCTCAGTCCCGAGATCTGCACGTTGCCGCCGATCAATGGATCGGTGCTCGCCGGTCCGGAGGCCAGGGTGATTCCGGCTATCTTCGCACCGTTCCCCGCCTCGGTCATGAAGGCAACGCCATGATCGCCGTAAACGTTCCAGCTTCCGTTCGGTTGCAGCCCACCCGGCGTTGGGGATTTATTAGATTGCAATAGCCACGCCACGAAGTGATCCCAGGTGACGCCCGGTTGCGGCAGCGGCTCCGCCGTTACCTCGTCATAGATCGTGGACGAGTTATTCACCGTGTTCGGATTCCAGTCTGTAAAGCCGGAGAAGACTAACCGCGGCAGATTGAGTACGCTCATAGTTTCCTCCCGAACTTACTTTCTCCACTCGGCGCGGCGCAGGGACCACACGAAGTCCATTGACTTAAAGGAGCCCAGGCTGGGCGGAGGTCCGATGTAATAAGGCGGGCTCACCGGAGGTTGCCGCTGCAAAAAGCTCATGCGCAGGTTGTCTTCCGGCTTCGTGGGCTTCCTGGTGGCAACGCTGGCAATCGCGTGGCAAGTGAGGCAGGAGGACCGCGACTGGAATGCCGACTCAATCTGCGTATTCGCGAGAACTACAGGATTGCCGGCCGTTCCCGCGTCGATCTGCACTCCCACCAATTCGTAGTTTTTCCACTTCGTTGCGGAGAGCAGGGCTTGCATCTGCGTGTTGACCGCCGCGATGTTCGCGGGAATCGGAGTGAGACGTTTGACCTCGGTGCAGGTGCCATTGTTCACCTGCTCGAACGTGATCCAGACCCACCGGGGAAGCGCCTTCGTCAGGATGTGCAGACCGGTAAGACCCACCAGCCCCGTCTTCCATCCCACGAAATTTCCACTGGGATCCTTCTCAGCCCAGTAAGCGTTGGCGGTGAAATAGTCCTGCGCCTGGCATCCGGGCATAGTGGTATCCAGCCAGCGCCACGATGGTTT
Source organism: Bryobacteraceae bacterium (assembly GCA_040002435.1). GTDB lineage: Bacteria > Acidobacteriota > Terriglobia > Bryobacterales > Bryobacteraceae > JANXXV01. The sequence goes on along the minus strand of JBDUEM010000016.1, from coordinate 41,156 downwards.
TACTTCCATCGCCGTCCAGTCGAACTTCACGTCACCCTTGCTCTTGGCGTATGCAATCTGGCCCTGAACGTAGTACAAGCTGCGTTTGACAATCAGATCGAAGGTGCTCTGGTTTTGCCTGATCTCGTAGACGATGTCCTGGCCGGCGCTGTCTTTCGCCGGGAATCCGTCCACTTCGGAGTTGCCGGTTAGATGCTGCCAAACATCGCCGCTGTCTGAGGGTTGAAACGGCACCTTCGCCACCTCGGCCGGTACGGGTTCCGCGGTGGTCCAACCAGCCGGTTTCAGACCGTTCGGAAGGAACGTTTCGGAGGAATTCTTCCACGTCTCCCAGACAAGCGTCCCAGGTTGTCCGAACTGTTTAGCGGGATCGGGGTCTCCGCGGTGTTTGGGGTCTGTCAATGCAGGCCAATTGGAGTAGAAGAACAGATCCCAACCGTACTTAACGGGATCGCTCTTCGCCAGTGTCATCGATTCCTGTTGGCTGTTCACAAGTGCCTGGAGATCTTTGAGCGAAGGAAGTCCCGGCGCCTGCGCGAATGCCGCAAGAGCGAAGAACGTTGCCGCTGCTATTTGTTTTTGCAAGAACCCTCCTACCGGCGCTCGAGATCGAGGACGAAGAATCGGCCCCAGTCAGAGAAAGGCCGGAATTGTCCGCCTATCGCCTCGATTCGGTTCCCGAGCGACGCAACGGCCGGCGGAACGATTCCATCCCACCGTTGCGGCCAAAGAAAACCCAGGCCGTACGATTTGCGCAACCTGAAACGATCAGTGAAAAACCGGTTGTATGTTTCGCGAGGAGACAGCAGAATGTGGGTGACCGGCTCACCGCAAACGGCAATCGTCTTTTCCCGGCTGTTGCGGCGCTCCCGTGCCTCCGACCAATGACCGGCCGTGAGACACTCCAAGATTTCCCATGCGCCAGGAGCCGCAAGGAAATGGCCGATCATCCTCCCGCCGGGCCGCAACAGGCGATGCGCTTCCGCGGCGAAGGCCGGGAGGTCCGGCACTGTGTTCAGCGCCGCAAACGCCGAAGTGATTCCTGCGAAACTAGCAGGCGCGAAGACCCGCAGCTCCGCGAGCGAACCCCTGCGAGCTTCGATTGCCAAGCCTTCCGCATCCGCCTTTCGCCGGAACTCGGAGATCATGCCATGCGACGCATCAATGCCCGTGGCGCGAATGCCAAGCCGGGCCATATGAATAGCGTCCGTACCGGTTCCACATCCGAAATCCAGGACGGAATCTCCCGGCCGGAACACGCGTGCGTAATGACGCCACAGAGCGCGCCGCATTCGCATGTCGGGCTGCATCAATTCGTCATAATCGGCGGCGATAAAGTCGTAGGCCGGCCCGACGTTCGCATTGCGCGGCGAGGACATACGTGCCTACGGCCGGATATCTATCACCTGCATCATGCCTTCGTCCTCATGGGGAAGGATGTGGCAGTGCAGCACGGCGCGGCCGGTGAATTTTAAATAGTGCGCGCGAATGGTGATCTTATAGTTGGGGCGCACAAGGATTGTGTCACGCCAAACCAGGTCGTGCGCGTCCACTTCCTGGTTCTTCTCATTTAGGATGCTCGTCACCTTAAACGGGTTGATGTGTATGTGAAAGGGGTGCGCGAACCGCCGGCCCCTGGCAGCGAAGGTTTCATTGCCCAGAAGCCACTCATCGGTTGTGTTGAGTTTCATGCGGTGGTTGATATGACCGGGGAGAGTGGGGTCCGGCTGAAACTTGGCGCCGTTGATGCTTGGCCACGTGGGACTAGCGGTAAAGATCACCTTGCGCTTCTCGCCGGTGATCTCGCTGATATCCGGAAACGAGGGAGCATAGGATGACATTTCCTGGTTTGTGGGCAGTTCCTGGGAAGAGTCGCCACGCACTTCGACGTCCGCGAGTTCCTGGGCCTCCTCGGGCACGCCGCGCAGGCTTGTTAATTGCTGATTGCGCCGTTTTCATGAGCTTGTACTTTCCGGGAGGAAGCTTTACGAGAACATCAACGCGGTAGCCTGGACCCATCTCGATCTCTTCGAAGGGTTCCACCTTGCCGGTGGTGATTCCGTCGACGGCGATCCTATGTAGCGGGACTTTCTTACCTTGCGAGTCAAGTAGAGCGATGTCTTCCATTTCAGAAACGCCGGCGTGAACAAACCGCCACCTTTCAGCCCTGCCGTCGATGACAATGCTGGGTTTGAGACGCCCGTTGATCAGCGTGTACTTGCTGAAACGCTCATGGAAGACGTTCGGCCATTCCACAGTGGCCGGAATATTCTGCTTCTTGTCTTTGTCGTATTTGAAGCTGTAAGGGATTTGCTGCAGAACCAAGGTCCGGTCGCCAAACCCCTTGCTATCGAGGAAGGCATCCAGATTGCCCTCAATGATGATGGCACCCGCCATTCCGTTTCCAAGCTGCACGCCCGAGGAGCCGTGCTTGTGGGCGTGATACCAATAGGTCCCCGCAGGGTGATCGTCTTCAATACGGAATTCGAATGGAAACTCTCCGCCCGACCCAATTTCAAGAAAGACATTGTCCGAATTTCCGGATGGTGAAATGTGCAAGCCGTGCACATGCAGATTGGTTACATTGATGCCGTGCGGACGATTCATGTCCGGCGTGTGCTGCACCATCAGGTCCGCCGGGAGGCAATTCAGCAGGCGGACCTTCATCATGTCGCCGGGCCGCACGCGCAAAGTCGGTCCGACAAGGCTCCCTTCGTACGTTCGCAGGTAAACCAGATCGTCGCCAATGTAGTGGTGCGAATATTGAACGCGCAGTTGCGTGTCGAGCAACCCATTCACGGACCGGCGTTCTTCCGGTTGGTCCAGCGTGCCGGTTGCAGCCGTTCCGGCGAGTTTCACATGCGTAGCAGCCGTTGGAGCCTGGGCAGAACCGCTCTGCCTCGAGGCCAGCAGGGCGGCGCCAGTTCCCAACGTTCCGTGAATAAAGTCCCGCCGGGTTCGGTCCATTATTGTGCCGGGGGACGCGTTGCCGGGCAGCCCTTGGTTGCTGATGCCCAACTTGCTTCCTGAAGCGACCACACAAAGTCCCCGGACACAAAGGATCCTTTGCTTTCGCATTGATGCTTATAAACAGAAGGCTTGAACGGACCGGTGTAGCCCCCCGGATTGCCGTTGGCATCGTTGTAGGCCGCGCATGGGCCGAGTCCATTGTTATTGGAAAAGGGCGGATTGGCTGCGTCCTGATTACGCAAGTAAATCGGTGCCCGCCGGAAATACGCCGTGCCGCTCAGGTACTTTCCGGTGCTGTCGTATTTGCACGGTGTGGTATTGGTGCTTCCGATAGAGGCGTTGTAGTGACATGTGATGCAGGACGAACTGCGGTTGACAGTTTGCGGGGCGCCGCTGGAGTTCCCGATCTTAACCGCACCGAAGTCGGTTTCCAGGTGGTTGTTGGCGAGATACGAGATGGGGCCGGTCGGCGTAGCATCCAAGGTGGGCGCCACTTGAACTCCAACCAACCGGTAGTTCGCAAGCACGGTTTTCGCGAGCAATTGCTGGAACTGGGCCGTAGCCGCATCGGCCGCCTTCGACATTGGATCCGTTTGAGCTTGAAAATTATAGGGAATATACGGACCTTTCGAGACATTGGTATTGGACGGTAAATTGGCATTTGGTTGTTGCGTCTTCAACATCGGCGCAATCGTCGTGTTGCCCTTGAATTCAAATGTCGCCCAGAACCAGGGCGACTTCGGGAACACTTTCCAAATGATGTGGAACCCTGTTAGGCCGATTGTGCACGGAGACGTGGGGCAACTCGTCGGCAGCTTTATTCCGGCTGGGGCGCCTCCCTTTGAATTGATCATTCCGAGGGACTGCACTTCACTTGGGCTCGTAAGATACCAGGATGGCTTCAGCTCAAAGGCGGTCGGCGGAAAGTCGAGCGGAGTGGCCGCCTGGCCGGCCGGCAGGCCCGATGGGGGAGGAAGTCCCGCGGTTCCGGCCGCCCCTTTCAGGTTGAGGCTGTTGTACAAAGCCTGCTGGCCATCCAGGTTAAAGAGTTTGTTCTTAATGAGAAACTGGACCAGGCTCGGCTCTTCCACAGACTCGTAGAAAATGATGCTTTCATTGGCCGCGGAATTGTTCTTGTCCGGCAGCGCGAAGCCCGTGGGCTGCGTCGGCCCAAGGGGAATACCGCCCGGACCTACGCTCTGTGTTCCTCGCGTGCCCGGGTTGGTTCCCATTCTGAGCATGCGCAGCGCGGTCTTGGGCGAGGCGCTACACCCGGTGGTGGGGTTTGGCGCGGCGCCGTTTTGACAGTAGACGCTGGTGCTGGGAAGCCACGCCTCCCATCGAACCTGGCACGTCTGGCCGCCCGCCGGGTTCAGGCAATCGCCAATCTTTGGGTTATTCTCCGTTGGCCAGTTGAGCCATAGGAAAGTGCACCAGGCGGCCTGCGAAAGCACATTGAGATCTGTAATAAACGGCCCTGTACCCTGATTGCTGATCGCATTCGCAATGTTTCCAATATTCGGTTGGGTAGTGGTATTGCACAACGACGGTGCAGTCTTGGGGCTAGCTTTCGATTGGGCGTGGACCGCGGATATCTTCTTCGACCCTGTCGTGGAAAATATCCAGGCCATAGCAGTCGCGGCAAGGGCTAAAGCGCATACAACCTTGATCCCATTCCGCTGACCTAGGAAGAGCATCATCGATATTCCTTTAAACAGACCTGTGGATGACAGCAATCGCTGCACTACATAGATCTATTTGGTTAATCGGGAGTTTACTCCGAAATGCAACCGCCGTCAATATGGGATTTCATATACATCGCTAAATTGCACGCATTTACATGACGGCCCTTGGCGGGCGCTGCGTTGCTATACAATCTAGGATTGCTGAACTACAGCATGAAACCGAAACCGCTGATAACCGTTTTCACCTGTACTGCTTATTTCGATATTGCAAGAATCTGGTACGCCTGCGTTTCGCGGGCATTTCCCAAAGGAGAGGCCAAGTTCGAGATATATGTCGATTCAGACTGTGAGCTTCCAGACATGGAATACTTCCGCGGCGTCCGTCTGATAAAGCAAGGGCCGGGACGGCGGGATTTCCAGGAAGCCTACAACGACGCAGTGGCGAGGGCGGACACAGAATACCTGGCCTTTATCGACAGCGATGTCTATTGGGTGTCCGATAGAATTTGGCCATCCATCAAAAACGAATTGAGCAAGCCGCGAGTCGCCGCCGTCTCCTGCATAACCCGCAGCCACAGGCCGAGCCACGGAACATTCTCGGTTGTCATGAAGAGCGCCATCTACCGTGAGGTTCTGAAAACGGTCCCAGGGGGCTTTCTTCCGTCGAACGAGTATATGGATATCAACGTTCCCACTGGGCAATGGCGCTGGTTCGATACTGGAGACCTGATGACCGACGCGGTACGCGCCGCGGGCTACGACGTGACGCTGTTGAAATTGGATCACAGCGGCGAAGTGGTGATGTTCAGGAACATTACCGTGTTCCGCCGTCCTGCCGATTGGGTTGGTACAGGCATTCTGGAAACAATCAAGGGCAAGTATTTTTGGCGCGGTTATACAGGGAACCTGGCGTTGAAGCATCTGCACGACAGGCTATTCCATGACGGACCGCGCTATCGATTTTCTCTACGCACCAGGCTGCTTCTCACCCATGCGTTGCGCGGCGGCCCAAATGATTTATTGTGGCGATTTCGCATTTTGCGCCGGACATGGAAGGACGTGGGCAAGGTGCGGCGCTTCATTCTGGCGGGAAACGGAAGAATTCCGGAATAGTCTCGCGTTCGCAAAGAAAAAGCTGGAATTACAGCCACCGCTGTGATATCAAGTCTATGGACAAGTCCAAATCGGACGCCAATTGATCATGGAGTTTGTTTCCATTTCGGAGGCAGTAGACGAAATCCGCAAAGGCCGAATGGTGATCGTCGTCGATGATGAGGACCGGGAAAATGAAGGCGACCTCACGCTGGCCGCCGAGCACGCTACGCCCCAGCTCATCAACTTCATGGCGGTTCATGGCCGCGGGCTAATCTGCCTTGCCCTGACCGGCGAACGCTGTGACGAATTGAATCTTCCGTTGATGTCGCGCCGCAACACCTCCCGCTTCGGGACGGGATTCTGTGAATCCATCGACGCGCGGGAAGGCGTCACCACAGGGATTTCGGCTCATGACCGCGCGTGCACCATTCAGCAGGCGGTTCATCCTCTGTGCGTTCCCTCCGACCTCTCACGTCCCGGTCACATCTTCCCGCTGCGCGCACAGAACGGCGGTGTGCTGGTGCGCGAAGGGCAGACAGAAGCATCGGTCGACTTGGCGCGGCTGGCCGGACTTCACCCTTCCGGAGTCATTTGCGAGGTGATGAACGAAGATGGCACGATGGCGCGAGTACCGCACCTTCTGGAATTCTGCCGGGAACACCGGATCGTAATGACCTCCGTGGCGGAACTGATCCGATATCGTTTGGCCACGGAGCGCTTCGTCCGCAAGATTTCGGAGTCAGTGATTCAGACAGAGTTCGGCCCGTTTCGCGCAATATCTTATCGAAATGAGATCAATCAGGATTTGCACGTCGCCCTGGTTCGGGGAAACCCATCGAGCGGGTCTCCGGCGCTGGTGCGTGTCCAATTGAGATGCACTTTCGGCGAATCGTTTGGTTCTATAGGCTGCGAGTGCCGCAGGTCCATTCAACTCTCGATGAAACACATTGCGGAAGAAGACAGGGGCGTGCTGGTCTATCTCCAGGAGGCGGCCAGCGGCGGGCATTACTCCAGTGGCGTGGGCAGTGCCAAATATGAAGAGATCATCGGAGCGCAGATCCTCTCCGACCTCGGCCTTACCAGCGTAATCGCATTGACCGGAGGGGAAGTCGAATCGCTGGCTGCCAACCTGCGGATGGAGATCGCCGGGCGGGTGCGGCTTGAGCTTTAAGGACGTGACGAAGGGCGTTCTCGACTTTCTTCTTGCTACCGACGGATTGCCGGGTTGGGTTTGTGTGGGACATTCCGATCCGCAAGCGCAACTTCACGTTTTCCTGGAAACCTCCTCCGGCACCTTTGACGTCAGCCGCAATCACGCAATAGTTGGATTGAAGCCGTTGACCGTCGCCTTGAGCATGGAGAATTCTCATCTTCCTTCCCTGCAGTGCACCCACCCCCAGTTCGTGATCCGTGAGCCGGACGGAGGCGTGTTGGGAAGAATAAAGCTGCAGCTTTCCCAATCGCTTCCCGTGCATTCGGCGCACTTATGTCTCTTCCGGACGCTATCCGGACACAATCATTGTGCGCCTGCGTTGCGCCGGGAAGGCACATATCTCTACGAGCGCTGGAAATTGTCGCGAGATAAGAACTCAGACACGCCTCACATGACTGCCTCGGACTTGTTCAACATGTGGATTCTGCATGATCTGCCGCGTCCGGTCCATCTGGTTTCCTACGGTGGAATGGCGCTGGGTAACATGTTTCCCATGGACTTGTTGGGTTTGCTCGCAAGCGGCACGTTCGTGGTCGGCATCCATGCGAACAGTCCGGCGATTCCTCTGTGGCAGAGCCAGCGGCAAATTGCCGTCAGCGCCGTGCCGCTGCGCTACAAGCCGACGGTATATGGAATGGGACGAAACCACCGCCGGCTATTTCTTGATCCTTCCGCGCTGCCCATCCCCTCCAGTCCATCGGAGACCTTTCAAATTCCGGTGCCGGACGAAGCGTTGTCGGTCCGCGAGCTGAGCATCGAGCAGTCTTTGAATCTTGGATCCCACGTATTATTCGTGGCGCGCACAACAAAGACGGAGAAGCGCGCCGAAGAACCGCAAATGTGCCATGTTCACCGCTTCTATCAGCAGTTTTTGATGCGTCACAATCGTCCGTTGCCATTGATATGAAGATCTTCGTAACAACTTCCGACTATTACAACCCTCTCACGCGGGGCTTCGCTCATCTATTTAACCGGCATTGGTCCGATCAACAGGAGGTGCGCCTGCTTTGCTATACCCCTCCGCGCGATCCATTACCATCCAATTTTGAAGTGGTGTCACTAGGCGAGGCTAAGGATTTCGGCAACGATATTCCGGAATGGTCGCCCGGACGGCGCGGGAAGCACTTCAAAGAACTCTACCCCACACCGAAATGGACGGACAGCCTGACTCCGTTTTTTGACCGCGTCCGCGATGAGCTCTTCATACTGCTGCAAATCGACTACTTCATTCATCGCCCGGTGGAGTTGGAAAAGATCGAGATGCTAAGGCGATATTGCGAACAGGAAGACATCGTGAAGATCGATCTCTCGCGGGACCGCGCGTTCTTTCCGCATGTCCACTTTGCGACGCACGAGGGTACGAAGATTGTGCTCAGCAATCAGGATGCACCTTTCCGGTCTTCGCTGTTGCCCGCGATTTGGAGAACGGATTATTTCCGCCAATTGCTGAAGCCTGGCCGCAGCCCGTGGGCATTTGAGATGCTTGGGATGCAGGAATGCATGAACGACGGCAAGCGAATTCTGGGCGTGGACCAGCCGCTCGATGGCCCGGTTCCGTACCTGAATGTCTATTACTCAGGGAAATTGAACTGGCAGCAACTGATGCGGATGGACGAGGATATCCGTTCCGAGATGATCGAGCAGGGAATGATCACCCCCGAGTGGAACGGCTGGGAGGCTCCGCCAAGCGGACCGCTCGCATTTAAGGCTGGGCTGCCGTGAAAGTGTTTGTCACAACGTCCGATTGGTATAACCCGATCATTCCGGCATTCGCCCATCTCTTCAACCGGTACTGGTGCCCCCGGCAAGCGGTAACGATTCTAGGCTACACTCCGCCGGCATTTCCTCTTCCTGCGAATTTCGTATTCCAATCCCTCGGAAGGAAAGAGGATTTCGGCAACGATGTGACGGAATGGTCCGATGGCCGGCGCGGGCGTCATTACGGCGAGCTTTATCCCACACCCAAATGGTCCGATAGTCTCAAGCGCTGGATAGATGATCTGCATGACGAACACTTCATCCTGCTGCAGATCGATTACTTCATCCACAAGCCGGTAGATATTCAACTGATCGAACGCCTGCAGCACTACCTGCAGCGTGAGAATGTCGCGAAGATCGATCTTTCCACGGACCGCTACAATTCGCCTCACAGTCACTATGAAATGAACGGCGAGATCGCTATTATCGTAAGCGATCAGGATGCCCGATACCGGTCGTCCTTACAGGCCGCCATCTGGAAAAGAGAATATCTGGCATCCATGTTGAAGCCGAACCGCAGTCCCTGGGATTTCGAACGCCACGGCACCTATGAACACATGAATGACGGCAAGCTGATTCTAGGGGTAGCTGACCCAAATGACGGACCAGTCCCCTACCTCAACGTCTACGGCGGCGGGCGTGTGAATTGGCATCAATTGCAGAAGATCGATCCGGCCACTCTGACCGAATTGCGGGAACATGGTTGGATGGGGCCTCACTGGAACGGATGGGCGGAGTTCTCAGAATGGAACATTGGTTCCGCCCAATGGGCCTGACGCTGAAGGTATCGACGCAGTCTTCCAAGCTCGCATCAGCGGTGTGTGAGGCTTACGGCCCGCTGGAAGTTCAAGATACGGAGAGCGCCCCGGATCTCCAATTCGACTTTGCAGAATGTGCAGACCGCATCGCGTATCCCCCCGAATATCGTGTATCGCCGGAGCGCGCGGAATTGCGGATGGGTGACGAAGTGGTGCTGTCTGTCGAACCGTCGCTAGGGGTGGCGAGTGGATGCTTTCCGTCAGAATTCGTCGACGACCGGAGCTCATTTCGCCTACATGCGCTGCACTTCGCGCTTTCCGCCGCGCTATCGGCGCGAGGATTTTTGGGACTACATGCTGCGTGCATCGTTGTGAATGGTTGCGCGGTATTGTTGCGAGGTCCACACGGCGTGGGCAAGTCCGTTCTAGCTTACGCCGCGCGCGCACGCGGATTCCGCGTCATCGCCGGCAGCACGGTGTGGATAGCGCCGGCGGATCAAACCTGGGGGGGAATCCCGCGCTGGATTTATCTCAGGCATTCGGCCCGGGCTTTGTTTCCAGAGATGCCCGCCGTTCCCGAGGTTTTGATTGGCCGCGAGCGAAAAGTCGAACTAGACCTGGGCCGGGCCTTCGCGGACCGCGCTGGCCCCGGCATCGTCGTTCTCATGGAGCGAAACACAGCGCACGCAGCTCAACTGGATCCAGTTTCGAAGGCTGAGGCTTTTCGCGTTTGGCCTTGCGGTCAGGCAGGCAATGAAACCACAGTGCCTGACTATTGGACCCGGATTGCGCGGCTGCTGGATGCGCCATGCTACCGGCTGAATTGCTCCGATGAAATCGAAGACGTGTTGGATTTGATCGCGGCCGCGGCACAGGAACACTGGCAATGCTGACAGTGTTCACTTCGGCGGTCTATCCGGATCTGGCGCGCCTTTGGTACGCCTGTGTCACCCGCGCCTTTCCGCCGGACACCACGGCATTCGAAATCTTTGACGATTCCGGCGGCACCCTGGATGCTTCGTGGTTTCCACGAGCCACGATTCTGTCCCGAACCGATTCACGGCGTGACTTTCAGGAATCGTACAACGACGCGATCGCGCGCGCAAAGACCCCTTTTCTTGCGTTCATCGACACCGATATTTTCTGGACCTCCCCCGATGTGTGGACCGAACTCCACCCGTATCTGCAGCGCCCCGGTCTGGCGGCAATCGCGTGTATCTCGCGCCGGCACCGCCCAAGCCACGGCACCTTCGCAGTCGTGATGAATGTCAACAAGTATCGAACCGTCATGAACTGCCTGCCTGATGGGTTCCTACCGCTGAGCGTTCGTTTCGGCCCCGGAGTTCCGATGGACGAATGGTCCGGCTACGACACCGGCGACCGGATCACGGACGCGGTGCGGAAGGCTGGATTCGAAGTACAGCTTCGCCAGCAAGGGGAAGGCGGTCCGCTGGTTTGTTTTGAGAGCGTCACCATGTACCGCCGGACCGCCGAACGCGTGGGAGCACATTCGCTGGCTTCGATGGCGCGCAATTCAAACTGGCTTTGGCGTGGCTGTATCAGCAGCTACGTATTAGAGCGCCTACACAATCGCCTGTATCCGGCAACGAAGATTCATTCGCACCGCTCTGCCGGCGCCTTGGGCATGGTGATTGGGATGGGGTCACGCTGGCCCCGTGGCCTGCGATTTACCGCATCCTGTCTGCGCGCCGCGGGACAGGTGGAACGGTTCCTTCGATCCACGCGCGACTGACGTTTCCCTGCTTTTCACGGAAAACGCTCGAAACACCTTGCTGGTTTACGGCATTCTCGCTTAGAATTCAGATTCGATACATAATTCCCAGGTGGAAATGCAGAGTAGGATGCAATTCGAGGTGGTGAATGAGCATATGGCAACGCCATATGGTGAGTTTCGCCTCATTGCGTCCTACGCTGAGGACACACGCGAACCCATCTTCGCCCTGGTGCATGGGAGTTGTGATTCCGTGCCTATTGTCCGGATCCACTCGCAATGCCTCACCGGCGACGTATTTAGTTCGCTACGCTGTGATTGCGGCCTGCAATTGGCGCGCGCGTTGGAACTTATTGGATCATCGGAATTCGGTATATTAATCTACCAAATGCAAGAAGGACGCGGCATCGGCTTGATGAACAAGCTGCGCGCCTACGAACTGCAGGATCAAGGACTGGATACGGTGGATGCAAACCTGGAACTCGGGTTCCTGGCCGACTACCGGACCTATGAAATCTGTGCCGCAGTGTTGAAATACCTGCGCGTAACGCAGGTACGGCTGCTTTCCAACAACCCGGAGAAGATTCAAGGACTCGAATCGAACGGCATCGGCGTGTTGGAACGAATTCCTCTCCACTTCGTACCTTCCAGCGAATCGGAACGTTACATCCGAACTAAGCAGGAAAGGTTAGGCCATCTATTCGGCCTATAGTGTAGCTGAAACCACACGAGTTTAATTTACTTGACGAATTTGCGTGAGAGACGAGTATAATCATTTTTGCCGGATTGATGTCATGTGAGGACTGGCCGGCCCGGTAGCCGAATATGGACGTTTTGCTTGCCCATTCTTTTTTCCTGAAGAACGATCCAAAGCAAAGCGAGAAGATGCGCCCATATCCTCCACTCGGGACTCTTTACGCAGCCAGCTTTCTCAGGGAAAAGGGATATAACATCGGTCTATTTGACGCGATGCTGTCCGCGGGCTTTCACGAATTCGAGGCATCGCTAGAGTCGGCGCGGCCGCGGTTTCTGATTGTCTACGAGGACCAGTTTAACTTCTTGAACAAGATGTGCCTGCTGCACAGCCGCGAGGAGGCGTGCCGGATGATTCAACTCGCACGCGACCGGGGATGCACAGTAATCGCAGCCGGATCGGATGTCAGCGATCATCCCGAGATCTACCTTCGGCATGGTGCTCACTTTGGAATCGTCGGCGAATCCGAGCAGACGCTGGGTGCACTCATCGATTCTCTTACCAACCGCGTACCAGCACCGGTGGAAAGCATCTCCGGCCTGTGTGTGTCTGATGCAAGGTATCCTGGCGAAGTGCGAAGGAGCAACGCGCGCATGCCGGAACGCCACCCGGACGTTTTCCCCTTTCCCGCTTGGGACCTTTTGGACACCGAGCGCTATCGCCAGGTGTGGCTCGCCGCGCACGGGTATTTCAGCGTGAACATGGTAAGCACCAGGGGATGTCCGTTTCATTGCAACTGGTGCGCCAAGCCGATTTGGGGTCAGCGCTATGCAATGCGGTCGCCCGCGAACGTCGCGCAGGAAATGGCTTTGGTGAAGGAACGAATCAAACCGGACCACATCTGGTTTGCAGATGATATTTTTGGATTGCAACCGAAGTGGGTAGTGGAATTCGCGCAGGAAGTGGAAGCCAGGGACGCCTCGGTGCCGTTCATGATTCAGTCCCGCGCGGACCTCATCACTGATAAGGCCGTGAATGCCCTGGCAAAGGCCGGTTGCGTGGAAGTCTGGATGGGAGCGGAAAGCGGAAGTCAGAAGATCCTCGACGCCATGGACAAGGGAATCCAGGTAGAGCAGATTGTTTGCGCTCGCCAGCGGCTGAAGTCCGCTGGGATTCGCGCCTGCTATTTTGTCCAGTTCGGATATCCGGGAGAGACTTTCGATGATATTCTGGCCACGGCTGAACTGATCCGCGAGACGCGCCCGGATGAGATCGGCGTTAGCGTCAGCAACCCGTTACCGGGCACGAAGTTTTACCAAATGGTGGGAGCCCAACTCGGCGAGAAGGACCACTGGCAGGACAGCAACGACCTTGCGATGATGTTCGAGGGCACATACAACACTGAGTTTTATCGCGAACTTTATAAGCTGGTTCATCGGGAGTTGGAGCTTTCGAAGCTTCCGGCTTCCGAGGCGGAACTCAGCGCAATAGCTGCCACCTGGCGAGAACTCGGCGAATCGGAATCCGGGTACCGGAGCAGCAGTCCCACCTTTGTGGAAAAATATTATCCAATCGTCTCTGCTCCGGATTTGAGCAAGCGATGGAACTGAAATGAGCGACATCCTGCTCACCCACGGCTATTTCCTTTTCGAAGACGCAAAGGAACAGGAGATTATGAAGCCCTACGCTACTCTGGGGCTGCTCTATCTCTCGGCGTACTTGAAGCGAGCGGGATTCTCCACGGATATTTTTGATTCCACCTTCTCGGTTCGGGAGGACCTGTTCGCTCGGTTCCGCGCCGGTCGGGGCGTAGTCGGCATCTATACAAACCTGATTACTCGCGCGTCAGTGCTCGACATCATGCGCGAGGCTCGGGGCAATGGCTGGATTGTGGTTCTCGGCGGTCCGGAGTGCGCCAACTATCCGGATCAATATATCGAGCATGGCGCTCACGTGGTAGTCGCCGGGGAAGGCGAGGCAACCATGGCGGAGTTGATTCCGGCCCTGGCGGAGCACGGCCCGCATCGGCTTCACGGAATTGCCGGAACTGTTTTCCAGGATGAGGCTGGACAGATAGTGACGAACGGATCGAGGGCGCAGATCGAACCGATCGATTCCATCCCGTGGCCTGACCGGGAGAGCATTGACCAGCAGCGCTACGTAGATGTTTGGCGCAAGCATCACGGAATGGGAAGCGTCAATCTCATTACGGCTCGCGGTTGTCCGTATCGCTGCGACTGGTGCTCGCACGCGGTTTTTGGATTTACACATCGCCGGCGCAGCTACGTCGACTGTGCGAATGAGCTGGAGCATATAGTGGCAAACTGGCATCCGGACCAGGTCTGGTATGCCGACGACGTGTTCACCATTCATCACGGCTGGCTGTTCAACTATGCGGCCGAGCTGAAGCGCCGCAATCTGCTGGTGCCCTTTGAGACCATCTCGCGCGCGGATCGAATGATGAAGGATGAGGTCCTCAAGACGCTTGCCGATATGGGCTGCTACCGGATCTGGATTGGATCGGAAAGCGGCAGCCAGCGGATTCTCGATCGCATGGAGCGGGGAGTGAAGGTCGAACAGGTGGAGTGGGCCACGCACGCGGCGCATCGCTACGGTATACAGGTCGGAATGTTCCTGATGTGGGGCTACGAAGGCGAGACGATCGAGGATATTCAAGCCACCGTTGAGCTGGTGAAGCGCTGTAACCCCGACATCTTTCTGACCACCGTTTCTTATCCCATCATGAACACCGGCTATTTCCGCAAGGTATCGGACCTGGTTGTTTTAAAGGGTGACTGGGCGGTGTCCACTGATCGGGATTATGTGCTTACCAACCGTCCACCAAAGTCCTACTACGAGAATGCTGACAAGTGGCTGAAGAAGGAAGTAGCTGCATCACGGCTTGGCCCGCAAGATGCGGTAAAGGCGGAAGTGTTGCGCGCGGAGGCCGCCACGGCGCGTGCCGCGATGACGGGAGGTCATGCTTGAAAGCGGCGCTTTCGTCTGTGACGACGATGGCTACGGATTGGCAATTCGCTTGTCCGGCGTGCCGTGAGCCGCTTGATTCCGCCGGATCGTCGTTCACCTGCCCCGCCTGCGCGGCCGCCTATGAAAGGCTCGATGGCATTGTGAGTCTCCTGACACCGGAGCGCCGCGAGTATTATTCGCAATTTCTTCGTGACTATACCCACATCCGGCTCGCCGAGGGGCGGGGCGCACAGCCTACTTCCTATTTCCTGCGCCTGCCCGAATGCGATCCGGCCCATCCCATGGCGTGGCAGTGGCGCATCCGGAGTGGCACGGTGAAGGCCTTCGACCGTATGGGATTGTCACACGGCTTGAAAGTGCTCGATTTGGGTGCCGGATGCGGATGGTTCAGCAACCATCTGGCTCGTTCAGGGCAACATCCCTGCGCTGTCGACATAACGATTGATGACCAGGACGGCCTGCGCGCCGCGCGCCATTATGGTGCCCGATGGCCCTGCGTACAAGCCGACTTCGATGGATTGCCCTTCCCGGATGGATCAGTGGACGTAGTGGTTTACAACGCGAGCTTCCACTACAGTACGGACTATGCCCGCACCCTGAGCGAGGCATTGCGGGTATTGCACCCCGCCGGACGCGTCGTGGTGTTGGAAACGCCAATCTACAATAGGGCGGAGAGCGGTGCCCGGATGGCGGCGGAACGTCACCGGCAGTTCGAGAAGCGTTATGGAACCAGGTCGGAGAGCGTGCCGAGCATCGAATATCTGACCTGGGAAATGCTCCGGAAATTGGGTGATGAACTTAACCTCAGCTGGAGCGTGGTTCGTCCGTGGTACGGGCTGAAGTGGGCGTTGCGGCCTTGGATAGCCCGGCTCAAACGAAAGCGCGAGCCCAGCCGGTTTGCCATCTTGATAGCGGAGCGGAAGGAGCCGTCGCGGCGATGACGCCGGCCGCGGGCATCTCCGGAACGCTTACGGCTGCGGACTGGGACGAGGAAGAACTCAACGAGATTCACCGCATTGCCGCGGAGATTGACGATTGCCCGGCGAAGCGCCAGCGAAGGGCGAAGACTCAGGTTATCCGCATCCCGCTTTCGGAATCGAAGCGGTTTTCCCAGGGCATGCGCAGCACGTTTCGCGCACTCATCGTCCGTCAGTTGCTCAACAGGTTCGGCTTTGACGAGCACCGCGTGTTCCGCTGGCGGCTGGAGCACAAGCTTGTCCAGGCGGTATTGCTCAATCATTACGCGCCCGGTTGCGTGCCGGCGACACGCGGTCTGCGCCGGTTTGTTTCGAAAGTCAACGGCGATCTGCGTCAGGCCATCGACGAAACATTTCCGGCAGGCTATGTTATTAAAGAAGCCCTCGGCCATTCCTCGGGCGAGCGCGGAGTAATGGATCGCGCCGAGGAAGCGCTGGCAGCAATTGGCGGCTGCGCAGCTCCAGACCGCCTTTGGGAAGAGCCGTGGTTGCTGCAGCAGCGCATTCCAATCGAGAAGGAATACCGCGTTCACAGTATAGAAGGCGACGTGATCCCCGACCTGACTTTTCACCGCTTCGGTTCGGGAAATATTCCAGGCGAGCGCGATGGACCCAACCACTACGTAGAGCAGTTGCTGAGAAAGCTGCCGGATGCCGTGGTCGGCGGCTCACTTCTTGCGTGGGATATCGCACTCACCCCGGCCGGAGACCTGGTGGTGATTGAAGTGAACTTCAGCGGCTACCATCCTGTCTGGGGTGAGGGCTTTCAATGCTCGGGATACTATCAGGACGTGCCGTGGGGCGCATCGATGATCGCGCGGCTGCTGCGCTTCATTGAGGACGCCGACGGCATTTCGATTCATCTCGATATCGACCGGAAGAAAGCTTCGCGTGAGCGCGATTTTTACGCGGAGGTAATCCGGTGGCACGAGATGTTGCGCAATGGCGAATATGAATAGACCGTACGCGTTCGACGCCATCGCTTCGACCTATGACGAAACGTTTACTTCGGTCTCGATTGCGGCACTCATGCGGCAGGCGGTGTGGCGGCGTGCGGACCTGGCGTTCGAGGCCAGCGGTTTTGTTCTAGAGATGAACTGCGGTACTGGCGAAGACGCCGTACACCTGGGGGAGCGCGGCATCCATGTGTTCGCCACGGATATCTCGCAGGAGATGGTCCGCGTTGCTACGGCAAAGGCCGCGGCGCGCAATGTTTCCGCATTCGTTGACGTAGCGCAACTCGCCTGGGCGGATCTGGACACACTCCCCGAGGCGGCTTTCGACGGAGTGCTGTCTGATTTTGGCGGCCTGAATTGCGTGCCTGATCTTCCGGCGGCGGCTGCTGCTCTGGCGCGCCGTTTACGGCCGGGATCCCCCGTGCTGCTGTGCGTAATGGGGCCGGTCGCGGTTTGGGAATGGCTTTGGTTTGGTATTCAGCTGAAGCCGTGCAAGGCCATGCGGCGTTTGCGCCGCAACCCTCAGTGGCGGGGGATTCCGTTACGCTACCCATCACCGTCCGCATTGTCGCGTGCTTTCTCCGGTGGGTTTCGGGTAAAACGGCTTAGTGCAATTGGATTACTCACGCCGCCTTGTCTGGAATCCATGGCGTCTCGATGGCCGCGCTTGATCAACGTCCTGGATCGATGTGAGCGGCTCCTGGAAACCTTGCCGCCGCTTGCCTGGATTTCCGATCACTACCTGCTCGAGTTGGAGCGCTTGTGAGCGAAGCCCGGCCGCCTGAGTTCAGCATCCTGATGGTGGTTCACAATGCGCTCGATGTGGTGCGCATTTCTACCTTGAGGACCTTGCGCTACATTGAAGGGCAATCTGCCCGCCTGGTTGTAGTGGACAACGGTTCCACGGACGGGTCCGGCGAGTGGCTCTCGATGCTAAGCAAGCGCGGGGATATCGACCTGATCCGCAGTGAATTCAATATTGGTCACGGCCCGGCCTTGGAATTGGCGCGAAGAGCGGTGCAATCCTCCTATCTCGTTACGCTGGACAGCGACGCATTTCCCATCAACCATGCCTGGCTTGTCGAACTCCGGTCACGTATCAATGATCATGTAAAGGTCGCCGGAATTCTTCATTACCGCGGGTATGTCCATCCTTCGTGCCTCATGGTTGGGGCAGACGCGATGGATGAATGGAAGTTGACGTTTCTCAACGAGAAATCTCAACAAAGCCGCTTCGACGTGGGTGAAAGAATCAGCAACGAGGCGCGCCGGCGCGGTCACGAGGTCTCGGGATTGGTGCGTACCGGGGAGTACCGCCGGGGCAGCGTTTCCGAACCGGTCTTTCTCGGCTCCGTCTATGAACATCTCGTCTACCATCATTGGTACACAACGCGCGCCGTTCTAAGCAAGCAGGTCGATGATGTGCCGCGGGAAGCACTCGACGACTCATTGCGGGATCTGGTACAGGGAAGTGACGCCGAAAGAAGGGAAGTGACTGTCATCGTCGGCGTGCGCGCCGGACCCGATGAACCGGAACGGCTTCGGAATGCAAAGGCCTGCTTGTGGGCCCTCAATCTGCAATCGCTGCAGCGCTGGCGCTATCGCATCATTCTGGTGGAGCAGGATCGTGAACCGTTCGCGCGCAGCGCGCTCGAACCATTGGTGGATCGTTATGTTTTTGCCTACAATCCCGGCGCATACAACCGCGGGTGGGCATTTAATATCGGCTCCCGTTTTGCCGCGGACAGCGATGAGCCGCTCTGCCTGCTGGATGCGGATATCCTCCTTGGGCCCGGTTCGCTGGCCTCGGGTCTGGAAGCAATCGCCGCTGGACGCAACGCTTTTCAGCCGTTCCGCGAAGTAGTGTTCCTTGATCGCGAATCCACTGAGCGCGTGATTCACGAGCGGTTTCACAATCCCGATCAGCGGCTGCACGTGTACGATTTCGAAGGCTCGATGATCGAAACGGCGCGCGGTGGTTGCATCTGGGTGCGCTCGAATCTGTACCAATTGATCGGCGGCCATGACGAACGGTTCCGCGGTTGGGGTCGAGAGGACCGGGAGTTCTCAGAACGGTTGGCACGCACGGCGAAGGTGAAGCGTCTCGGCGGTTGTATTCTCCATCTTCACCATCCGCGCCCGCAAGAAGAAGATACGGCGGCAATGGCGAATCGAACTCTGTACGACGAAATTGTGGCGGGCACTTCAGTCCCTGCGCCTACTGCCATAGGGACCTTGGATCTGTACTCGCACGAGAGGGCGGCGGTGCCCGCACCGGTGGCGGTTGCCGAAGTACAACCGCACTTCGAACGCATTGTGCAGGCTGAGCGTCTTGGCGCGGCACGCAGCAGTACGCGTTGGCATCTGGCCAACACCATCGTTCGCTTGGGCGACAGTGTGCTGGACGTAGGCTGCGGTCCCGGAGCACTCTTGCCACACCTGGAACAGCGCGGCGAATACGCTCGCTGCATTGGCGTGGACCTGGACGAGCGAATGATCTCCGCAGCCCACCGGCTCTTTCCTGCCCTTGACGCCGTTCGAGCGGACGGAGCAGCGCTGCCCTTCACACGCGGCGGGGTTGACGTTGTTGTGCTGCGTCACGTGTTGGAGCACTTGGATCCGAAAATCGCGGCCGGGGCCCTGGCCGAGGCGTTCCGGGTGGCACGCAAGTCCGTCGTCGTGGACTTTTGCTGCAGCTATCCGGTGAACGCACCGGCTCGACGCAACTTAGTGGGTGAGGCTTTTTTCAAAGACCGATGCCTCTGCGGATGGCGGCTTCACGAGCGATTTGTAGTAATAGGCGGGGACAGCGAACGCGACGAGATTTGGACGTTCATGCCTCCCGGCGAGGCGGCGCTGCTGGATGGAACCATTGCTGGAATTGAAGCAGGCTGCCCCAAGATGAGCATCGTGATGCCCACGTACCGCCGCTCACACACTATTCTCCACACGGTGGAGACGGTCCGGAAGCAGACTTATGCGAACTGGGAACTGATCATCGTGGATAATGCGGGCGATGGCGGCTACGGCTTCGGAGACCCGCGAATTCGCGTGGTAACCCACAAGGTAGGACCGAGTTCGAGCCACGCTCGGAACCAGGGCGTCCGCCACGCCACCGGCGACTTCATCTGCTTCTTCGACGACGACGATGAAATGTTCCCTGACTATGTAGAAGCCTACGTTGATGCGTTCGAACGGGATCCAGGGTTGAAGATGGTTCGGGGAGGCATGCTGGTTAGCGATGGAAGCACCAACTTCTCCTACGCGACACCGGAATGCTGTTTGCGCCGTGAACTCGCCACGCCCACGTGGGACGGCGGCGGGGGTGCGCAGGACCAGCGTTACTTCAGCCGCATCGTCGTGGAAAATGACCTGGCGCTCGAGAATGGATCCGTGATCATTATTCCCCGCGCACTTTGCCGCGCTAACTCAGACCCACATGGTGGCCTGCGAAACGGCGATTTTTGAATGCTTCCGCTGGCGGTCATCATCGGCATTCGCGCTAACGCGGCGGAGGCGGACCGTGCGCGCAATCTCAGGCTCTGTTTGGAGACCTTGCGGGCACAGGATCTCCCGGCCGCAGATTTTGAGATCATCCTCGTCGAACAGGATCACGCACCATGCACCGTTCCCCAGATTGCGGCACTGGCGGATCACTATCAGTTCGCCTACAATGCCGGGCCTTACAACCGCGGTTGGGCTTTCAACATTGGAGCAATGCTGGCTCAGGGGAAGGCAGAGTATCTGCTGTTCCTCGATGCCGATGTGATGTTGCGGCCTCATTCGCTGCGGGAGATGTTGGACCTGCTGCGCGGCGGATTCGCGGCAGTCCGTCCTTTTCGTGAGGCGATGTTTCTGGACTTTGAATCGATGTCGCGCTTAACAGCCCGGTGGCCGGACATCCCCAGCGAATCCGAATTGGAGGGTACGTTGTTCGTGAATCCCATGGGCTTGTGCATCGCGGTGAAGGCCGGTTTGTACGATCGCATGGGCGGCCACGATGAGCGCTTCCGGGGTTGGGGCTGGGAGGACCGCGAGTTTTGGGAGCGGTTGGAACAACACGTTGAGATCGGCCGTCTGCCCGATCGCATTTTTCATCTCCATCATGAGCATTCACAGGTCAAGGAAGTGTGGGCCGCTGCCAACCAATCGCTATTTTTCGAATCCCTGGAGAGCCGGCGCATCGTGTCCGAGGGAAGTTCGAAAGGGGACATAGATAAGTACAGGTCGGCTGGCGGCGACGGCACTTTCGTCGAAGGCGTGGCGGATCTTGCCGCCCGATTCGGGAAGCGCGCCCGTGTGCTGGCACACCGGCGAAACGGTGCGCGACAGGCGGAAGTGGAAGGATATTGCCGCTGGTTCAGCTGCTCGCTTGCC
The DNA here is from genome assembly GCA_040002435.1 of Bryobacteraceae bacterium. Lineage (GTDB taxonomy): Bacteria > Acidobacteriota > Terriglobia > Bryobacterales > Bryobacteraceae > JANXXV01. Next base: position 19,953 of record JBDUEM010000016.1, on the reverse strand, counting down.
GCAGGCCCAGGAGTTTACACAGACGCCACCGTCTTCCTGGAGAAGGACGTCTCGCCAGCTAATGCCGCTAGTTTTCACGGCCCGCGCGTCAGCATCGTGATGCCGACCTACTACCGGCTTCACACTCTGCTCAATGCCGTCGATAGCCTGCGTGCACAGACCTATGCCAATTGGGAACTTATCCTCGTGGACAACGCAGGTGATTGTAATTACTATTTTGCGGACCAGAGAATTTGCGTTATCGCCGATGCATGCAAGCGAGGCGCAGCGTATGCGCGAAATCGCGGGATAGGCCACGCCACCGGGGATGTTGTGTGCTTTTTCGATGATGACGACGTGATGTATCCCCTGTATCTGGAGCGAATGGTGTGCACGCTCCTGAAACATCCCGACGCGGAAATGGTTAGGTGCGGCATGCGCAAACCGGATGGCTGGGATAACTTCACCTACGCCACTCCGGTATGCTGTCTTCGCCGTAAATTCGCGACGGCGACCTGGATTCCGGAGCACGGTCAGGACCAAACATACTTTAAGACAATTGCCCGCAACCATGGCTGGACCGTGGAGAATGGAAAGATCGTAGTGCTGGGCGAAGTGCTCTGTGCTGCGACGTTCGACTTGCGCGGTGGTTTGAGGAGGGGAGATCTCTAAAGACTGTCCCGCTGCGGCTGGCGGAGCGGAATCGCCTTGCGCGCCCAATCCAGTTCCCACGCGTTGGCGTACCGGCCTGTGGCATACCGCCAGGAAGCCATCCCTCGCAAAACGCTCTTACCCCAGTTCGGAATCGAGTAGTCTTGCACGGTCGGATAACGGCAATACAGTACTTTTGAAAAATCCTTGACCCGCTGCCGCATGCGGGGCGAGAGCCACGGCGCATCCTGGTGGCAAACGTAGTTGATCCACTGCGGCTCGCACCATTCCTGCGGAGTGGAGGGGAGATCCGGACCACTGGGACCGTAGTTGTTTAGAACAGGCAACACGTCCGTTTTAGCATCCGACACGCGCAGACGCCGTTCGCGTTGCGGTGTGGGGCTGTAGAAATAGAGGATTACCTCGCACTCGGGATTCAGGGTTTTCACGCGCTTCACAAACTGCAGCGTGTTCTCGATCTCGCCTTCCGGATCCTCGGGTCCGCCAAGGACGAATGAAAACTCCGGAATGATCCCATACTCGCGCGAACGCCGTGCGACTTCCAGCGTGTGCTCCACGCGGGAACCTTTCCGCATCCTCTTCAATACCGCGTCACTGCCTGCTTCAGCGCCGATGTAAGCCATTTTCAACCGGCTTTTCTTAAGCAGATTCCACGTACCAGCTGAGAAGTTGGCAAGAGTATCGGCGCGCGCGTAGCACCACCATGGCATCGGCGCTTTCGCCAGGACCTCCAACGCAGGTATGGACGACGCCTCGCTATCAAAGAAGTTGTGATCGTAGAACTGAATTGCATTAGCTCCGTAGCGTCGCAACACATTCACGGCGGATTCGAGGCGTTGGGCAGGTTCGGGCGATGTGTACCCGTTGAACATGGAAACAACGCCGCAAAACGTGCAGTGATACCGGCACCCAAGCGACGCCTGGTGGACCCCGGTCCGGCTTCCCATGAAGCTTCGCTGCAGATACCTGTTCACATCTCCGGCGCGGTCGTACGGGTAGGGCGGGTAGTCTTGCGCGGGGCGAATCTTCCGTTCCGGGTTATGCACAACCTCTTCTCCGTGCTTCCAACTCAGGTTTGCCACCTCACCCATGGCTGATTTATCCGGCAGGCGCTCCAGGAGTTCCAGCAATGCATCTTCGCCCTGTCCGCGAATCACATAATCCACGTATGGCGCGTTCATGGCGGCGTTGGTATAGAGCGTTGGAAAGTATCCGCCCCAGACGATGGGCGTTGACGGATGCGCCGTCCGAATAGCCGTGGAAATTTCAATTGCGGTAGGCACCTGCGGCCCGGGCATCACCGTCAAACCTACGAGTGCGGTGTCGTTACCTTGCAGAGATTTCAGAATAGTGTCCGTCGCGTTGCTGTCCAGATTCCCGTCAACGATCTCGTACTCCCAGCGAGTTTCCAGGACGGCGCCCAGCGCCAACAAAGATAGTGGGAGACGAACGCTGCTTGGACGGCACATCCGCGGATTGACGAGGATCACCTTCCGCCGCTTCATCTTTGCTCCGGATGATCGACGGTATAGATGGTCATCAGTTCATTTCCGAAATTGCGCGTCAATGCCGGCGCGATGCGGAAACCATTCTCTTCCAGTGCCGTCAACATCCCATTGGCATCTCCGTCGGTGGAAAGCAGAATGAAAGCTTTTCCCTTAGGGGCTAGCACATCGCCCAGCCCAGCGGCGAAGCGTTCAAAGACATCGGTAGCCCGCCACGCCATGTCGAACCGGCTCTTGGGCTGGCCCCTGTAGAACGGCGGATTGAAGAAGATCACATCGAACCGGCGCCCCACCAGAGGTTCGAAAAGGTCGCCGTGAAAGACCTCGACCGAGTCTTCCAGACGGTTGAGCAGCACGTTGATTTGTGCGCAGCGAACGGCTTCCGGATTAATGTCCACGGCCGTCACCCGATATCCACGGCGGGCAGCAAACACGGCGCAAACACCGGAACCGGTACCCATGTCGAGCGCCCGAGGATCCTCCGATCCGGCCGGAGGCGCTGCGAATGGCTCCGAAGCAATGGCCCGGGCGAATAACTCGCCACTCCGAAACACCACCGGGTTCAACACGTCCGGCCACACCAGAATCGGCGTGTCCTCCACGTGTTCGATTGTGTGGCGGCGGACCCGCCGCAGAAGGAAAGGACGCTTCGCGTAAAGCCAAACAAGGCTGAAAGCGCGGGCCACGGGGTTCACCGTCCTCACTGCCGCGGAGGAGATCATTGAGGCGGTGCCTCCTCAAGGAATCTTTCTATCTGGCGGCCTCCCCTGAAGATGTAGCGAAAAAATCCATAGCGCCAAGCGAGTTTGGATGGGGTAGTCCGCAGGGAGCGAAAAAAGAGCGGGGCGGACTTAAACGGAAAGTCATACTGCGGTCCGCTTTGAAAAACCCGTTTGTAGACACGCTGCAGGACCAGGTTGGAAACATATCCGCGCCAGAAATACTTGTCCTTACCGGCCATTTCCGTCAATGCCGCCGCGCCAAAATTACGTCCGCCCCGGCGAGAGAGTGTGACGCCGTAGAACCGGACCACTTCCCTGGATTTGTCCAAATGGAGCAACTCCACCGTGTATCCCGCATCCATCACAGCCTGCGTCAGAATATCTCCGGTATCAAACCAGCGCCACTCAGTCATGGGGATCTTCGGATCAAGGAATTCAGCACCAGGATAGAATCCGCCCGGCAACTTCTGGAGCACTTCTCTATAAATATCCGGCTTCAACACCACGGCGTAGGTACCGTGGCTTTTTCGCCGGGACCGCGAAATCACCGAGACGGCCGCGACCTCAGGACGCTCCAGCTTACTGCGCACCTGATCCCAGAGATTGCTGCGGGTCCAGAAAACGTCGGTGTCGATGATGGCGAGATACGGCGTTTCCGCGCGCTGGATTGCGTCGTTGTATGCATCATGATGATCCCGGCGTTCCGGAGTGCGCCGCAAAATATGGACGCCTTCGAAGCAATCGAGCGGAAGCCCCTCTCCGTCTGAATCGTAGAAGATCTCGAATCTCGTTGTCGCCGCCGGAAAGGCTCTGCGCACGCAGGCATACCAGAGCCGAGCCACGTCCGGATAGACGGTGGCGGTGAACACGGTGAGCTGAGGTCCGCGGGTCATTGCGCGCTTTGGTGCGGCCACCCCGGCGGCAATACGTCCGGAAATACATAGCTCATGTTTTCCAGCTGTGTGAGGCGAAGAATGGCCCTATCCGATCTCTGAAAATACTCGGCGAGTCTCGCGCGCCGGCTCTCATCATTGAATCGCGCAAGTGCCTTCCGAAGGGCGGGCACCGTGAAGCTGGCGCCGAGAGATTCGCCGTTTTGCCCCGGCGCGAAGGTGTCCCCAAAAACCCGTTCGTATGCGTTTGCAAGAAGCGCGTTATCATAGGCGCCCATCAGAAAATAGCGCTTGCGCGAGACCAAAGATTCAAATTCTTCTTCTCCGATCTCGGCGGCGAACATCTCACGGGAAGCCCTGATCACCGTGGTCCCATGGAAATCCGCGATCCTACCGTCGGCCATTGCACTTGCATTCAGAATTGCTTTGCCGGATTGCTGAAGCGCGAGAGCGGCATGCTCGCCAGGACCTCTATTGAGTGCGTCGGGCCAGTTATCCAGGTTTTCATATCTGGCGGCAAGCGCCGGCGTGTCAAGCATCCGGAAGTCTTGCGACCTGCACAGAAGAGCATAAACACCCGGCAGCAGCGCCCGCTGCAGAAACGACACCGCGGCAATTCCCGGATCGTCCAGTGTTTTTAGGAATGAAGCCGACCAGTTGCCATCCAATACAAAGACATCCGCATCGATAAAGAAGACAAAATCACTCTCATAGACGAAGGCGGCATCGTAGAATTCGATGAAGTCCCGTGCTCCGGGACGCGGCGAATCGAGAATAGCATTTGGGAAATTTGCAGCGGGAAAGTTCTCGGGCCTGGAGTCGCAAAATATGACGATCTCCACCTGCAGGCCAAGCCGCTCAAACGCGGGAACAACTCGCTGTGAAACAACCCGGTGCCAGAGCCGGGCCAAGTCGGGATATCGGTGAGGGCTCGCAATAATCAGGCGGCGCATTCCAATCACAAACTCGCTTCAGGCGTGCGGCGGGTGGTCCGTGCGTGGCCGATAGCGGCCTGAGCGGTCGAATCCGTTCTCCCAAACACCGCCCTTCCATTCGCCATCCCAGAAGACGCCGCCCCAAAACGTGCCGTCGACGAACAGTCCCGAACGGAACAACCCGCCCATCATGATGCCGCTTTCAAATGTTCCGCCGTCCCAATCGCACTCCAGCAGAACCGCGCCGCGATTAATTGTTTCACGCCCAAAAACCTTGCGGTGGTAAAACTCACCCTTCTTTAGAACAAAGCTTGAGGATGAAGGCATAATGTCTTAGTTCGTAATTATATACTCGATTTGGAAGTGGCGGAAAGGTGCGCAGGCCCCACTCTACGTTTTCCAACAATATGGCGATCGATTAAATGTACACACCTCCGCATCACAGCGATCACGGACGATTGCGTCAAGCCGGAACTCATTCCAGGACACAGCCATGGACGTGGGCGCGACAAGTGAAGCAGCTTATAGACAAGACTGGCGAACGCGCTGCCGCAAGAATTCAATCGGATCGGCGGGATCTCTCGGGCAAGGGCCCCCACGAAGGTGGCGAGTTATTAACAACAGGGAAATGCACGGTGTGGGATTGCTGTGTCGCACTGCATCTCCGATTACCCTAAAACAGCGATGACGGTGTCTTTTACGGCCTCGCCAACGCTACGGCTGGTCCGGTGGTGCCACGGACCACCAGTTCCACCGGCACCAAGGTATGCTCTGGCTCGATGACTTGCGAATTCATCTTCCGAAAGAGCGCATTCGCAGCAAGCCTTCCAACCTGCGCCAGATCTACCCGGACTGTTGTCAGCATGGGCGAGGTCTTCTGGCCGAGGTCATCGAAGCCGACGACGCTGATCTGATCGGGAGTCCGGAGTCCTGCGATCGCCAGGCCCTCCATGACACCCATGGCGACAAAATCGTTTGTGACCAGAAGCGCGGAGGGCAGGCTGCGTGCGGCGATCATCCGCTGCACGGATTGAAAGCCTGCGAGAATGCCGGGCTGTAAATCCAACTCGTGAAGGAATTCGACGCAGCGTGGATCGTATTGCAAGCCAAGCTCCTCCAGGCATTGCCAATACCCCCGATATTTTTCAGAACCCGAGAAGCCGACGTAGCCAATTTGGCGATGACCGAGCTCATACAGATGCCTCATGGCAAGCCGGGCGCCCGTCGCGTAGTCAATGATTACAGAGGCAGTGTTTTCCTCGCTAATCAAGAGATCGACAAGAATGGTGGGGATCGTCTCTTCATCGAGAAGATCCAGCACATGACGACGGACTCCGCCGACGATAATGCACCCGTCCAGGGAGCGGTTTGGCGCATTGCGGAGCGACTGCAGCATGGGGTTATTGGCGTCGTCTCCTATCGGATGAAACAGCAGGCGCCATCCGCGGGCTGCTGCTACTTCCTGAACACCAGCGAGAATCTTGTTATACCCGGTCTGCACAAAATGGAAAATGCTCTCGCTGATGATAAAAGCGATGTTTGCCGGGGTTGTGGCGACACCGTTTTCCGGAGACGTTGAAAACGGATCGGCGGAGACGAATGTTCCTCTGCCAACCGTGCGGAATAGCATTCCAAGATTCAGCAGCTCACTGATAGACTCCCGAACTGAGGCGCGGGAAATGCCGTAACTCTCCGCTATCTCTCGTTCCGAAGGAATGCGGCAACCCGGTTGAAAACGTCCATTCCGAATCTCCTGCAGCAACAATTCCTTCAATTGGGAGCGGATTGGCGTCGGGCTGTCCGACTGAATGGCATTCTTGGACATTCTGAGCCTTACCATGTTAGCAAACCACCCAAATTATGAAGATTCGTATCGGTATTGCCAGCTTCATGCAGGAATCGAACAGTTTCGCGCCAAGAATGGCCCGAACAGAAGATTTTGACGTCCGTGCCGGAGATGAGATGGTTCACTTCTTCTCCGGGACAAACTCAGAGACCGCCGGGTTTCTGGAGGGCTGCGCGGAAAATGGATGGGAGGCTATCCCCATGACTGCAGCCAACGCCATTTCGGGCGGACTCCTCACCCGGGAATGCTTTGACGAACTGTGTGAGCGAATATTAGCCTCCATACGAACGGTTCGAGTGGATGGGTTCCTGCTCGCGTTGCATGGAGCCATGTCTGTGGAAGGTTTTCCATCGGGCGACGCGGAGATAGCGAGGCGAGTGCGCGAAGCAATCGGTCCAAATGTTCCTCTTGTTGTGAGTCACGACTTTCATGCGAACGTAGATCCTTCGCTTCTGCGCGCAGTTGACGGAGTGAGCGGCTACCGCACGTATCCGCACGTCGATCAGCGCGAGACCGGCAGGCGCGCTGCTTCGATCATGGCGCGAGTGCTGTCGGGCGAAAGGCCAACCCAGTGGTGGCTTCCGATCCCCTTGCTGCTCTCGCCGCAGTCCTCATCCACTTTCACTCCCCCGCTGCTGCCCGTGATGGAGGAGTTGTCAAGAGAGTTCGCGGACGCTGAGGGCAGCTATGCCACGTTATTCTGCGTCCAGCCCTGGCTGGATTTCGTACCCGTATGCAGCAGCATTGTTGTGACGGATTTCAGCGGGCAGGACATGAGTGGCCGCCTACGAAAGCTTGCGGAACATCTTTGGACACTGCGACGCGATTTTGGGACGGCCTGGCTGGAACCCGCAGCCCTGGGGGAGACAATATTGGGTTCGAAGAGGCGACCTGTCCTGATTTCCGAAGCTCAGGACTCACCAACAGGAGGCGCGTCGGGGGATGACGCTACACTTCTTGCTTGCCTGCTGCCATACGCGGATGAACTGAAGTGCTGCCTTTACCTTGTCGATCCTGCCTTCGTGGATCTTGCGCATCGTGCCGGAACGGGCACATTCGTGGAGGGAACGATCGGTGGATCACTAGATACTCGATTTTGCCATCCGGTGCCGATCCGCTGCATGGTGGAACATCTGAGCGATGGCGAGTTCACAGCCAAGGGGCCGGCATTTCACGGACGGACTTTTTCGATGGGGAAGACGGCCGTGGTCGCCATAGGAAAACTGCGGATAGTGGTCGCTACGAAGCCAGTGATGATGATTGATCCAGAACTTTACCGCAGTCAGGGAGTCGAGCCGGGAGAACAGGACGCGGTTGGGATTAAATCGCCGCTGTTATTCCGGCCCGCCTACGAATCGGTCAGTAACGTCGTGCTGCACATAGATGCCCGTGGGCCATGCCGCGGGCGCCTGGAAGCGGTCGAGTTTGAGCACATCAACCGCCCGATATTCCCGCTGGATGACCTCGAGTGGGCGCCCGGAGTGCCATTGCGCATTCACCGTTCGGACCACTAACTAATTTCCAATGATGGAGCCATTGGAGAATCGGCGAGGTCCAAAATTCCCGCCTTCCAGAGAACAGGGATATTTCCGTGCCTCCTTCTCATCGATGTCAATCCCCAGACCCGGAGCATCGTTGACGTACAGGAAGCCCCTCCGGATGACCGGCGTACCTGGAAATACGGCCCGTATCTGCTCGCCGTGAATCACTGATCCTTCCTGAATGCCGAAGTTCGGAGCGGAGAGGTCCATGTGCGCATTGGCGGCGTGCCCTACAGGCGACAGGTCGCCGGGTGCATGCCAAACGGTTCGGACTGCGAACCATTCGCAGAGCGCAGTCAACTTGCGGGTTTTAGTCAGCCCGCCGATGGCCGGAATGTGCACGCGGATGAAATCAATGAGGCGGTCGGTAACCAACCCGACGTAATCGTGTTCATTGACGAATTTTTCGCCGATGGCTATGGGCACGGTAGTCTGGTGGCGCAGGTTTTTCATATAGCCAATGTCTTCGGGATAAAACGGATCCTCCAGGAAGTAGGGGCGGAACGGCTCTAACCGCTTAGCGATAGCGATCGTGGTAACGGGCGGCAATTCGCCGTGCAGGTGTTGCATCAGTTCCACCTTGTCGCCAACTTTCTGCCGGACGTAATCCCAGATCTTCGGAATGTCGCGGCTGAAGTCGTCGGGGTTGATGACAGAGTTTAACCCGGCGATTCCAGCGTGCGCTCCACCCGGCTGAGGCATTCCTTCTACGGCCGGCGTGGGAGCATTGGCTTCGGCATAATTCAGCCGGACGTGCTGATAGCCATTCTCTATAGCTTTACTGACGTTCTCGGCGGTCTGCACGCCGTCGTGCCCCCCCGCGTCTCCATAAACTTGAACGGCTGACCGTGTCTTGCCACCGAATAGCTGGTACAGCGGCATGTTGGCGCGTTTGGCCTTGATGTCCCAGAGCGCCATATCTATGCCGCTCACCGCGTAGTTTTCGATCGGCCCTTCCCGCCAAAGCGCGCTGACATTCATGGACTTGTACAGATCCTCTATCATGTCCGGGTCGCGGCCGATCACGAACGGCCCCAGATACTTTTCAATCACTGCCGCCACCGCGGCCACGCGGAATGGAAACGAGGCGCAACCCACTCCATACAGCCCCGGCTCACTGGTTTCCACCTTCACAATTACCAGTCGTCCCATGCTTGAGATCAGTCCGGAAGAGGTGACCGGCGGGTTGGTCAGAATCGCTTTCACGCCTGTGATTTTCAAAGCGGGAAGTCCGCGGGTTGCCTTGGCGTACCCCTGGGCGGCTGCGGACTCCCGACTCAAAAATCCCGCGGCGGCGGTCTGACCTAGCGACGAGAGCATACGGCGGCGGTTCATCATGTGTCTCCATTCTCCTATTGACAGCTTCGGCCGGTGTCTGTTATGGTCATACCACACTAGACCAATCCTCTGCCGGAGTGTTTTCTATGCACAACTCATCAATCCTGAAACGGACATTGATTGCGCTTCTAGGGGTTGCGATGCTGCTCCCCGGACAGACTACGAGTACGTCGATTCTAGGCAAGGTTACCGATCCTTCCGGAGCCGCGGTTGTCGGCGCGGACGTTACGATAGACAGCATCACGCGGGGTTTGACCCGTCACGTCAACACCAATGAAGCGGGCTTCTTCACCGCGCCGGGGCTCGATCCAGGCGAGTACAACGTCAGTGTGGAGCAGTCCGGCTTCAAGAGGAATGTGCGCAGCAACGTGGATCTGAGAATCAACCAGAAGTTGACTCTCGACTTCACGCTGGAAATTGGCGCCGCCAGCGAGACGGTAACGGTGGCGGGGCAAACTCCGGTGGTGGATTCCGCCAGCGCGACCTTGGGCACAGTGGTTAGCCAGCGGCAGATTGTCGATCTTCCACTGAACGGACGGAACTATGCCCAACTGGCGTACCTGATACCGGGCGTCACGCCCGGCCAGCGGCATTCGAATGACTCCGTAAATTTCAGCAACCCGTATCAGATAGCGGCGAACGGCCAGCGGCAATTCAATACGGAGCTCACGCTGGACGGAGTGAGTGTCAATTCCGCGCTGCTGAACCAATCCAACTTCCGGCCCTCCATTGATGCGCTCGAAGAGTTTCGTGTGCAGACGGGAAACTATTCAGCAGAGTACGGAATGCAATCCGGGGCTCAAGTCAATCTGGTGTTGAAGGCCGGAACCAACGCTTTCCATGGAGCGGTTTTTGAATTCCTGCGTAATGACAAGCTGGATGCGCGAGACTTCTTCCAGCCGTCCACACAGGCCAAGTCCCCGTTCAAACAGAATCAATTCGGAGGCGTGGTGGGCGGTCCGATTCTGAAAAACAAGACTTTCTTCTTCACGTCGTATGAAGGCTATATCCGCCGCAAGGCCCGCGTCGGTTCGGCTGTTACGCTAACCGATGCGCAACGGCAAGGGATTCTTGGCGGCACGACTCCGATCAAGGACCCTGACAATCCGACGACGTTCTTTCCGAATAACGTGATTCCACCCAGCCGCCTGTCTCCGGAAGCGCAAAAGGTATTGCAGTTTATGCCCCGCGCCAACACGGCTGGCACACTAAACTTTTCCGGCGCCACCATCAACCGCGCCGACCAGCAGCAAGGCTTTCAGCGCGTTGATCATCAGTTTCGGCCCGAAGACAAAATATTTATCCGTTACGGAATCAGTGATCAGCACATCCCTGAGATTCAGTTGAATCCAAACTTCGCGGAGACTCAGGACATCCGCGATCAGAATCTGACTGCGAACTATATTCACCTGTTCAATTCGTCGACCTTGAATGAATTTCGAATCGCCTACAACCGTGCAAACGATGAGTTCTTCGGACCGGACCGCAGCAATTTCAGCCCATTGAAAGACCTGGGTATTTCCGGAGTGGCCGAAGATCCCAAACTGAAGGGCGTGCCGGATATGAGCATACCGGGAATTCTCGGCATTGGCGAACATTTTCTCGTTCCCTTGACGCAGTTGGACTGGACATATTCGGTTGCCGAAAATATAAGCAAGACAATCGGCTCTCACACATTTAAGGCCGGCTTGGATTTTCGCAAGCAGCGGCTGGACCGCTTTTTCCAGCAGAGCAATCGCGGCAGTTTCTCTTTTACAGGAGCAGTCAGTGGCAATGCGATCGCGGATTTTCTGCTGGGTTTGCCCGCCTCCACAACGCGGGCCGTCGGGAATGGAATCTACAACAACATCCACCAAATCAGACAGGGCTATTATGTGCAGGACGACTGGCGAGTGTCACGGCAGCTTACGCTAAACATCGGCCTCCGTTACGAGATCATGGGTGTTCCTGAGGATAGCGGCGGGAACCTCCGGACGTTCGATTTCAAGACGCAGAAGCTGGTTCCGGAGTTCGGCGTAACCCAGGGACTCTATGAACCCGACCATCACAATTTTGCTCCCAGGTTCGGCTTTGCATGGTCTCCGATCCGGCTCCGCGGGAAGCAGTTGGTGGTGAGGGGCGGACATGGCATTTACTACAACATGCCGCAGATGCAGGTCTACACTCTAATGGGCAACAACCCCCCGGCGAGCCTGACGGAAAGCTTCAACGTTGCCGACGGCAAACGGTTGACGCTTGCCAACGGTTTTCCAGGTTCTGGAAATCTGCCCGCATTTCCCGCGCTGCTGCCCATTGCAGGCGACTACAAACCGGCGTACGTGCAATCGTGGACCTTGGGCATCCAGCAGGAGATCATTCAGAACACCGTTGTGGAAGTGGCTTACGTCGGTTCGAAGAGCACACGCCTGGACCAGACCGAGACTCTCAATATGCCGACACCCGGGCCTGGACCCTCGCAGCTGCGGCGCCCAAATCCGAACATTGGCGCCATCCGGTTCTTTTCCAGCGATGCGAATTCCACCTATCACGGGCTTCAAACGCGAGTGGAGCGGAGAATGCAACACGGCCTCACCCTCCTGGCCGCTTATACTTTCTCCAAGACGATAGACGATAACTTCACTTCCACCTCTACTCCACTGAACACCGCACGCTGGGCTCAGGATCCATTGAACCGGAAAGCGGAGAAGAGCCAGTCAAGTTTCAATATTCCCCAGCGGCTATCATTCACGTACCTATGGCAGCCCTTTACAGGCAAACAACTATGGGGCTCATCGGCCCTCGGGTTTGTGGCGTCGAACTGGCAATTATCGGGAACCACGACCATGCAATCGGGTCTGCCGTTCACTGTACTGGTACCTGGGGATCCCGCCAACCTCGGAACCTTCGGCTCCAATATCCGCGCGAACCGTGTAGGTCCGAGCCGGCCTGAAGGGTTTCATCAGGACCCTTATCTTTGGCTATCCACAGCGGCATTTCGAGATCCCGACAAAGCTACGGACGCGAAGTGTATTGCGGCTCCGAGCTCCTGCACTTACTACGGCAATCTGGGCAGGTTGACCGAGTCAGGTCCCGGCGTGAATAATTGGGATATTGGCGTAGCGCGGCGCTTCGCGATTTCAGAACGCCAGGCATTGGAGTTCCGCTTCGAGATGTTCAACGCCTTCAACCGGACGCATTTTGACATGCCGGGAAACGTGACCGGGAGCGCCACCTTCCTGCGAATTACCAGCACCAATCCCCAGATTCCGAACCGGGATCTGCAATTCGCACTGAAATACGTGTTCTGATCCAAAAGGCCCAACATAAATGAAAGTTGTCGACATCAAGATAACGCCGGTGACCGTCCCGGTTGAGGCGCCGCTTCGCTGGAGCATGGGTGTGGAAACGGGCACTACCCGCGGGATTGTGCAAGTGTTTACCGATGAGGGCATCATCGGGGTCGGCGAGACCTACGGCGGCAATGCCGTGGAGCATGCCATCGAAGTGGCGAAGCCTTACGTGCTGGGACTCGCGCCGCTGGATATCGGAGTGCTGCACCACCGGCTCGGCGTCTTCCGGATTGGTTATGAGACCGCCGTACCCGCTGTGGTGCGCGCGGGAATCGAAATGGCGTTTCTCGACGCTGCCGGCAAGGCGCTGAACGTACCCGTGTATTCCCTGCTGGGGGGCAAGACGCGCGATCATATCGAAACGGCTGCGTATCTCTTTTACCGGTACAAAAGCGAAGACGGGAAGATTGGCGGCGAAGATTGCCCGCAGGCAATGTTGGAGCGCACCAGGGAGCTAATCTCGCGCCACGGATTCCGGGCCATCAAGCTCAAGGGTGGAGTGTTTCCGCCTGAGCAGGAATTGCAGTGTTTGCGGCTGCTGCGGAAAGAGTTCGGCGACGCGCCATTGCGCTGGGATCCCAATGCGGCCTGGTCGGTCGAAAGCTCCATCCGGATCGGTAAGAAACTGTTGAGCGAAGGGATCGATCTGGAATATCTGGAAGATCCAACATGGAATCTGGAAGGCATGAGCCAGGTGAGGAAGGCGGTGGAGATCCCGCTGGCCACAAACATGTGCCTAGTGAGCTACGAGCAACTGGCGCCGGGCATCCGGATGCGGAGTGTCGACGTGATCCTGGCGGATGTCCATTTCTGGGGCGGCTTCCGGGAGAACCAGCGCATGATTGCAGTTTGTGACGCCTTTCAGCTGGGTGTGGGCTTGCACAGCGACCGTGAGCTCGGCGTTTCCACCGCGGCTATGCTTCATCTGGCCGCTGCGTCCCCGTCTATGCAATATGCGATCGATAGCCATTACCACGATCAGGTGGACGACGTGATCACGCAGCCGTTCCTCTACAAGGATGGCTGCTTCACGGTTCCAACCGGCCCCGGACTCGGAGTGGAGGTCGATTGGGACCAAGTGGAGAAATACAACCGGCTTTACAAGAGTCAGGGGCAGGTCAACGAGTTCTATGACACACGGCGCCCCGATTGGGTGCCGGCTCTTCCAATTTTTTAGGTGGAGGCTGGAGACGAGATGAATCGAAGACAATTTGTCCAAACCACGGCGGGAGCCTTGGCCCCCGCTCCATTGCTTCGCGCTGTGAAGCTTGCGCCGGTGGCCGACGGAATTCGTGTGGGTCATCGCATATCGCCTGCGTTCACCGATGACGACCTGGCGTTCTTCCATAACATGGGCATTGAGTACGCGACCATTTGGGTGAATAGCGATCGATGCAACTACGAGTATTTCTCCACGACGCGCCAGAAACTGGAGGCCGCCGGAATCAAGCTTCTGAATATCGGCAACCTGGATTTGCATTGCGATCCGGACATGGTGCTTGGACTTGCGGGCCGCGACCGCAAGATTGAGCAGTACCAGCGATACCTTCGCGACCTGGGTAGAGCGGGAATTCACTACACTACCTATGCGCACATGGCGAACATCAAGATGGCGCCGTACTATGCGACGGGGCGCGGCGAGACCCGGGGGATCTCGACTCGTCTGTTTGACCTCGAGAAGGCGCGCACTTTGCCTTACTCGCACGGCAGGGTCTATGAGGAGGCAGAAATCTGGGGGACCTTCACTCACTTCCTGAAAGCGGTAATCCCGGTGGCGGAAGAAGCCGGAGTCCGGATCGGACTGCATCCGGACGATCCGCCGGCGAACTCCCTCGGTGGTGTCGCGCGCATCTTTCGGACAGCGTCGGCCTACCAGCGGGCCATCGATATTGCGGGTAGTGAGAACTTTGGGCTGTGTTTCTGCGTTGGCACTTGGGCAGAGGGCGGCAAGCAACTGGAGAAAGACGTTTACGAGATGATCGAGACGTTTGGCCCGAAAGGGCGGATTTTCAAGGTGCACTTCCGCAATGTCGAAGGCTCACTGCCGCGGTTCCAGGAGGCCATGGTGGACGCGGGATATATCGATATGGAGAAGGTAGCGCGGCTGTTGCACCAGACCGGCGTGAACGGTGTCTTGATTCCCGATCATGTGCCGGGCGAGGGACTGCGCGGGAACAACACCGCCTACACGATCGGCTATATGCGCGCCGCAGTGCAGAATGCCAGGCGGCGCACGGGCTAGCCGCTACGGCCGCACGAAGGTCCCGTCGATTTTTCGGTCCGGCGGATAGTACATGCCTGGGCGGCCCGGAGTGGACGTCAGCAGTTTCGCTGCAAGTGCTTCATTAATGTCCACGCCCAATCCCGGCTGCGTGCTCGGATAGAGAAAACCGCGTTTGACCAGCGGTGCGCCGGGGAACGCCTCGCGCTCCTGATCGCTGAAGTGATTCTCTTCCTGGATTCCGAAGTTCACGATGGAACTGTCGAGATGCATAGCCGCGGCCAGATTCACAGGGTCATTGTCACCTCCTTCCTGAAACGCGGTACGCACTCCGTACATCTCCGCCATGGCGGCAATCTTCCGGGCCGGCGTGATGCCGCCGACCTTCGAGACGCGGAAGCGGATGAAATCGACGAGGCGCTCGGAAATCAGCGGAATGTACTCGGCCGGGCTGGTTAGCTTCTCGTGCGCCGCCTGGGGCGTGACCGTTGCCTGACGCAAAGCGCGATACCACGCGATCTGTTCCAGATTGAGCACGTCTTCGAGAAAGAAAAGACGGGACGGTTCCAACAGCTTCGCCAGTTGAATCGCCTTCAACGGCGTGAAGTGCTCCTGCGCGTCATGAAGAAGCTTCGGCTCAAAGCCCACTTTACTGCGGACGTATTCAAAAAGCTTGGGAATGGTCTCGATGTAGAGATCCTCGTCAAAAACGCGGCCCTGCGGTCCTCCGACAGGCCGTTCGCCTTTCCCCGGATCAATGAAACCTCCCCCTCCGTATCCACCCAACTGGATGCGGATATGGGTAAAGCCGCGTTCCATGGACGCGCGAACTCCTTCGACGACTCCGTCAAAAGTAGTGGCTTCATGCGCATGATCATAGACAGGGACGGCGACCCGGCAACGACCGCCCAGCAGTTGGTAAACCGGCATATTGGCGCGCTTGCCCTTCAAGTCCCACAACGCCATGTCTACGCCGCTTAGCGCCAGGTTCATCGTCGCGTTGTTCCGCCATAGTGAGCTCATGTAGCTGCTTTGCCAAATATCTTCGATCTCGTCAGGGTCTCGGCCAAGGAGACCTTGCGCGAGCACCTCGACAGCCGGTGGGATCGTTCCAGGCCGGAAAAAGTCGCCCGCCGAGCCTATGCCGTAAAGGCCGGGTTCGCTGGTTTCCACCTTTACAATGGTCCAGCCCGCATTCGGGCGGGTTTGGATGGTGCGAATTTTCGTGATCTTAACAGGTGGGAGTCCGCGCCGCGCCGCCACCTCCTGTGCATTCAGATGCTTCTCTCCAACGGGTGAGAAAGCAGCTCCGGCTAGCGTCGCCATTGATTTCAAGTAGTCGCGTCTGCGCATAGAATCGTCCTGCGATGGTTAGATGTGGTCCAACCATAACCCACGGAATGTCCGTTGTCAAAGCCTTGGACCGAGGTGATTCTTGTCCACGATACCCTCATTGACCGCAAAAGCGGTCCATGTTACACTCAGGCACATCGTAGAAGCAGCTTCTGTGGTAGAACCTGGTTTTACCAATTCGAGGAGGTCCCGTATGAAAGCAGTACTCCTAATCGCCATCGCGTGCCTGGGAGCCATTACCGCCAGCGCGCAGACTAACTTCGGCCAAATCAACGGAACCGTCACTGATCCAAGCGGTATAGAGATCGCCGGCGCGAACGTTGTGCTGCAGAGCCTCGAGACATCCACTGAGCGCCAGGCCGTCACTAACGCATCGGGGACATTCGTCATTCCGACAGTAGCGCCTGGCCGTTATAGCCTGACCGTCACAGCAACCGGATTTCAGACATACAAGGTGTCCGAATTTCCATTGCAATCAGGGGAAGCACGCAGCGTGGACGCAAGGATGGTTCTGGGGACTGTTTCCGATACGGTCCAAGTCGTGGGACAGACGGTCGCCGTGGACAAGACGGAAGCGACTATCAGCACGGTGATTCAGCAGCAGGAAATTGTCGAGATCCCTTTGAACGGGCGTGTCTTCTCGCAATTGATGCTCTTGTCGCCCGGAGTCGCGCCGGTGCAAGTAGGCCAGCAAGGGTCATTTCAGATCACAGGCGGCTATAGCCCCGCGGTGAACGGTATGCGCCACATGATGAACAACTACACGCTGGACGGCGTGGAGAACAACATGCGGTTCACCAACTCCTTCGCCACCGCGCCGCCACCTGACGCGCTGGAGGAATTCAAAGTGGCTTCGCATCAATCTGACGCCGCGTCATCCCTTGCGGCCGGAGCCAACGTGAACCTGGTGACCCGTTCCGGTACGAACGATTTTCACGGAGCCGCGTGGGATTTCCTGCGCAACGATAAGCTCTCCGCCAACGGATACTTCAATAATTATTTTGCGAATAAGAAGCTGCCCTTCCGGCAGAACCAGTTTGGCTTCTATCTAGGCGGGCCGATCTACATTCCGCGTCTCATTCATGGCCGCAAGCAGTCCCTGTATTTCTCGGCCTACTATGAGGGCACGCGGCTGAGGCGAACCAACGCCACCACGGCTACCGTTCCCGATCAGGCACAACGCGGCGGAGACTTCTCGGCGTTGCTCGGCCCGGTGCTCGCGGCACCGGACTGCCTGGGCCGGCAAGTGCGGCAAGGCCAACTGTATGACCCATTGAGCAGCCGCGCGGACGCCAACTGCCCGCAAGGGGTTGTGCGCGATCCTTATCCAAACAACGTAATCCCAACAGGCCAGTTGAACCCGATTGCCCAGGCTTACCTGAAATTTATCTACCCCTTGCCCAATCGTGCCGGCATTCCCAACTTTGTGGCGGCACAAAGCACGCGCAAGGATGAAGACCAGTGGGGCATTCGCGTCGACCATAACTTCTCCGACCGCCGCATGTTGTTTGGGCGGTTCTCGAAATACTACGTCACCCAGACGACACCAGGTGGGCTTCCCGCGGATCCGAGTTTCGCCCTAAACTCGGGCATCAACATCGCCATTCACTACACAGAAGTGTTCAGTCCGACTTTCGTCTATAACTTTACGGGGGGTTACAACCGGGCCACCATTCCGTTCGGAAACAAGCCTCTGGGCAAGGATTTCAATACCGCGGTTGGCGACAACTTCGCCGTGCCTGTGGCGCTGGGTTTCCTGCCATCCAGCCAGACGTTCAACGGTTCCCGTTTCAATTCGCCGTCTTACGTAAGCTACGATCTTGCGAATCCGGATGACGCGTATCAGTTTAACAACGAGTTTCACAAAATCAGCGGAGCTCACACGCTTTCATTCGGCTTCAACCTGCTTCACTGGCGGCATCACGTGGGTGTGCAAGGCACGTCCGGATTCGCGTATTCTCCGCAGACTACCGGACTACCCGGCCTCACATCAACCGGTGAATCCTTTGCCAGCTTCCTGGTCGGGCTGCAGACGAGCAGCAACTACGGCTTCGGTGTCCCACAAGACACGCACGGAAACATCTATGTCGGCTATGCCGGCGACAACTGGAAGATTCTGCCCAAGCTAACACTGAATCTCGGGCTGCAATATGTATACGCCAGCCCGCCCATCGGCAACCAGACGTCCCTTCTGGATATCAATCTGGCGCACACCCAACCGCTGGCTACCGACTTTGCGTTTGCCTATCTATGGGGAGAGAAAAATCCCATCACGGGCGCCGCGCCCAACTCTTCGCGGGGAATCATTAACCCAGACCGCAATAACTTTGCTCCGCGTGTCGGGCTCGCCTACTCGATTCTTCCGCGCACGGTTATCCGAACAGGATTCGGCGTCTTTTATGACTACAACACCAACCTGATTCAGAATTCGATTCGCGGATTTCATTATCCGTTTGCCGTTACCCGATCCGTGGGCGGGCAGAATCTGGGGATTCCCGGCGCGTTCAATCTCGCCAACAATCCCTATGCGCCCTTCTCGCCTGCGATTGCGAATCTGTCCGGTACGGTCGATCTGAACCGCCGCGACCCTTACGCCCTGGAATGGAATTTTGGAATTCAGCAGATGCTCACCGGGAATCTGTTACTGGAAGTAAATTACGTCGGCACCGGCGGTCGCAAACTCGTAACCAACGTTCAGCAGAATCAGGCGGCCGCGAGTCCGCTTCCCATTAACCCCCGGCGACCCTGGCCCAATACCCCGACCAGCTTCTTTCTAATCGCGGATATCCAAAATTCGAACTACAATGCACTGCAAACCAAACTGGAGCGCCGGTTCGCCTCCGGGCTCACGTTCCGGAATTCCTATACGTGGTCGAAGTGTCTGGATGTGGATAGCGACCCCAACTCGGCGGTACTCGATTACAGCTACAACTTGAAATACAGCTACGGCCCCTGCACATTCAATTCCCACCATGTGGACACGGCCGACCTCGTGTATCAACTGCCGATCGGAACCGGCATGAAGTACCTCTCGGCGGCGCCGAAATTGCTGAATGGATTCGTCGGTGGCTGGCAGGTGTCCGGCGTAGTGACGATGCGCTCGGGAATCAACTATCACGTTCTCGCCGGCCAGGATAGCGAAAACACCGGCAACTTCATCGCATCTTCCACGGAGCGCGCGGATATCATCGGGCCCGCGACACCTTCCGGGTTCCAACAGAACCGGGATCACTGGATCGATCCCAAAGCTTTCAAGGTCCCAACCTTTGGCACGCTCGGCAACCTGTCACGCAACGCATTGACGGGTCCCGCGTTCAAGCAGTTTGACCTTGCCGCCATGAAGGATTTCCGACTGTGGGAAACCGTCGGAATACAGTTCCGGGCGGAATTCTTCAACGCTTTCAATCACACCAATTTTGGCAATCCCGTAGCGACGCTCGCCAGTCCGCTCCTGGGACAGATTACGTCCGCGTTTGCGGCAAGGGATATACAGTTCGCCTTAAAGCTGCACTGGTAAGCTGAAGATTGCTGTGGCGCGCCGCACTCTCTATTGTTGGACTTCTGGGACTGGCTGGAGGCGCGCAGAGCTTTCAGGGACCAGTCCCGGTCATCATTATAT
>JBDUEM010000015.1:0-49225 GCA_040002435.1 Bryobacteraceae bacterium | reverse complement strand
AGATTGGAATGATTTTACCGCAAGAAGCGGCAATGTCAAGGAAATTGGTTTTGGTTTAGCGATTCCAGAGGCCACGACTTTGTTGCACGGAGCGGATTGGGGCGGGCGATTCCAGGGGGCGCCGGGAGACACCCCCTGCTACCGCGTAGTTTAAAAGCGATACTTCAAGCCGAACTGAAGGACCCTCGGATCGCTGGCCGTGGTGATCTTCCCAAAAGTGGCCGTGCCGATGGAGAGGCCGGGATTACCCAGGTTGGGATGATTCATGACGTTGAAAAATTCCGTGCGAAATTGCAGACGGTGCGTTTCGGTGACGGAGAAAGTTTTGTAGATTGAGAAGTCCCAATTAACCGATCCGGGCCCGAGGAACGTCCCGAAGCCGAGGTTACCCGGCGTGTAGGCGGGAGGCGCAGTGAAGGCGGCGGTGTTGAACCATCGGTTGAGGGTGGGATTGGAAACGGTTTTCGGACCGCCCAGGTAATTCGCCCGCGCGTTGGATTGGCCCGTGTTCAGCGGATCGCCGGGTACGTTTACGGTCATCGGACGGCCGCTTTGCCGGCTCATGATGCTGGCAACATCCCAACCGCCGAGGATGGTATCGGCCAGGCCGCCGCCGGTCATCATGTGCCGGCCTTTTCCGAAGGGAAGTTCATACACCACGTTCGCAGTGAACCGTTGCCGCAGGTCGTAGGTAGGGTCGCCCTTTTCGCAGGAATTGAAACAGTATGGATTTTGCACGGTGGTCCCGCCCTTATCGCCGGTAGACGTAGGGACATCGGTTAGCGTCTTGCCGTAGGCGTAGCTTGCAAGCAACAGCAAGCCGCCAGACATCCGCCGCTCCAGTTGCGCTTGCAATGAATGATAACTGGCGTTGCCCCAGGGTTCGGTGACAAAGATATTGCCCAGGTCCTGCCGCAACACGCGGCGAGCCTGCACTGCACCAGGCCCGGGCGGCGCGTAGTTGAAATTGATGCCCTTCGTCAACCTGGTAGATTTATTGCCTACGTAGCTGACTTCCAGGATGGTGTTCTTCATTACTTCGCGTTCTACCCCCAGCGTGAAGAATTGCACATAACCCATTTGCAGGTCGCGGGAGACTCCGTAGGCCGTGGGCGCGCCCGCACCGGAAATATTCGAGGGGAAGGGGTTGTTCAGGGATATGGTTGGAGTAGTAGGCAGACTCTGGAACGTCAACAAGTTTCCGAACGGCGGGTTGTAGGGGAGGAACAGAAACTCATCGTAATTATTCATGTTGAAGAAGATGCCGTACCCTCCGCGGATCACCGTCTTGGCGTCCGAAAACGGCTGGTATGCAAAACCAAAGCGAGGCGCGAAGTTATTGCGGTCGGTATTGTAGATGGGCGCATCTTTGGTGAAAGTCGGGAACTCGAAATCGCCTTTGGCCGGATTAAAGTTCGGAATGTAACCGTGCTTATCCACGGGGGCGCCATGCACTTCATAGCGGATGCCAAGATTCAGAGTGAGGCGATTCGAAACCCGCCAGTCATCCTGCGCGTAGAGCGCATAATCCGTCATACGCATGTTGCCGGTGGCGATGTAGCTGGATGCGCCGACCTGTGTCTGGCGGGGAAAGCCAAGCAGGAAGTCGCCCAGATTATCACCGGTAAAGTTTCCGTCGAACGTAAAATTTCCTTTCTTGGTCTGCGGCACCAGTTGATAAATCTGCCGGCGAATCACCTCGCCTCCCACCTTGAGGGAGTGGCCTCCGCGGTGATAGGAGAGATTGTCAGTGAATTGAAAATTGTTTTGCGTCGAGTAATCCGGCGCGGAACCGCTCGCGCCCAGACCGGTGTAGCCGCTGAGCGAGACGATGGGGAAATCGGCGAATTGCGGATCTCTGGTGACCAACGGAATATTGTTCTGCGAGGCGAAATTGGGAAACGTCGTCAGGGGCGTATCGTAGAATTTAATTCGCGTGAAGCCGAAGCGTCCTTCATTAATGATGGACGGGGAGAAGACGTGGGTCTCCGCCAAAACGATGCTCTGCGCCGTGTCTTCGGTGTAGGTGGCGAACGGGGGAATCACGGGCGGCCGGCTGTCCTGAATCTTACCGAAGCCATAGCGTGCGAAGACCTGATCCTTGTCGCTCAGGCGGTGGTCGGCGCGGCCTAGATAATCGTTGTTCGTAACTGCCTCGCTGAATGCGGAGATGTAATTACGCGCGGGGTCGCCGGGGTTGTTTGGTGCGGGCCAAAACGGAGCGATCGCCTTGGACAACGGGTTTATGCGGTTCGCGGGAATGACGCCGCCGGGAAAAGGAAGGCCGGACAGCGGGTCGGTAATTGTCTTACCGAGAGACGACAAATCTCCGTTCAGCTGCGCCGCTGTGGGAATACGGTTGGTGCTGACATTGGCCTGCCGCAGGCGCGTGCCATCGTAGCTGACGAAGAAGAACGTCTTATTCTTTCGAACCGGGCCACCGATCACGCCGCCGAACTGATTGCGGCGAAGATTCGGCGCTTTTCCCGTCGTGTCGAACATATTCCGTGTATCCAACTTGTCGTTGCGCAAGAATTCGAATACCGTAGCATGCAGCGCATTCGTGCCTGACTTGATCGCGACGTTGACAGTGCTTCCCGAAACGCCGCCGAACTCCGCAGAGTAGATTCCCTTGATGAGAGTGAACTCCTCAACCGCGTCCATGCTGGGTTCGAGGCGCGCCCGGTTGCCTGTCAATTCGGTCACCTGGATGCCGTCCAAGCGAAACGTATTGTTTGAATTTCGCTGGCCGTAGACACTGCCTGTTGCCTGATCCTTGATGACAGTGCCTACCGAGCCGGACGTTATGTTGTAACCATCGCCCGTGTTCACACTGGCGGTCAACCGGGTCAATTGCATAAAATTGCGCCCATTCAGAGGCAGGTCTACGATGGCGCGCTGCGTGATGACTTGCGAGGTGGAGGAATCATCCGTCTTCAGAATGGGGGTTTCACCGGTGATGGTCACGGTGTCTCTGGTTTCGCCCACCAGCAATTGAAAATTGATACGCGCGCGCTGGTCGATTGTGAGCGCCACGTCTTTCACTTCACTGGCGCGGAAACCAGCCAAATTCGCGCGGATATCGTAGTGCCCAATGGGAAGGGCAAAGATCGTATAATTCCCTGAGCTATCGGTCTCCGCCGCGCGGGTCAATTGCGTATCGGCATTCGTGGCAGTGACAGTCACGTTTGCTACAAGCGCGCCGCTAGGATCGGTAATGGTTCCCAGAAGCGTAGCAGTTGCGCCGGTCTGTGCCATCGCGGCTACGGAACACGCGGCGAATAAACAGAGTAATTTACAGTTCAACACGGTGGCCCCTCGAGATTGAGATTATTTTTCATGCTCGCCTGACGATGTGGGCGAGTATTTGAACACCTGCGTGGGTGACAACTATGGTAGCGCAGCTAACGTTTCGATTCGAGGGGTTTTGGACACCCTTCCAAGCGCTCCCGAGAATTTCCGGCCGGCGGTACTCAAAAGAGAACCCCGGTTTTTAGCTGGAACGGCCGGACACCTATCAAACATTCGTGTAAATTTCTTGCGAATATTTTAACTTGTTCTCGCCTGTAAGAATATAAGGCAGTTCTGAACACCATCCAACCGACAGGAAGCGGCGGCCGACAGCGTCTAAGTGTGGCCGCCGCGCTTCCTCCTTTTTCAGGCCGGTGATCCAGAACATCAGGCCATCTATGGCCGAAGTGCCGCAAGATCGCAAATCAGAAAGGAGACCAATTCAATGAATTCAACACAATTTCCCGTTATCGGTAAGAACGTAAAACGATTCGGGATGCATATCCATTATCCGCTCATGATCGCTCTAGCACTTACGAGCGTTAATCCTTCGCCCGCCCTGGCGCAGGATGGACATGCGCACGCACAAGCAACCCAACAACAGGACAAGATGGCTCAAGACCAGAGCGACGAAAACGCCCTTGTCAAAATAGTCCGGGACTCGACCGAGCGGTTTAAAGATGTTGCCGTGGCGGAGGCCGAAGGCTACACGCTGCAATTCGGTTGTGTTAGCGGAGACGACTGGGGAGCGATGGGGCTCCACTACGTCAACGGAGACCTGGTGAATAAGGGCGTTTTGGACGCCACCAAGCCGCAGATCGTGATCTACGAGGCGACACCCGGCGGAGGACGCCGGCTGATCGGCGCCGATTACCTGCTGATGGCGGACGCCTGGGACGCCAAGCATTCGGGTCCACCGGAACTGATGGGACAGTTTTTTCACTTGTTCCTAAGCCCCAATCGCTTCGGGCTTCCCTCGTTCTACACGCTGCACGTATGGGCATGGAAGGCGAATCCGAAAGGAGCGTTTGTGAACTGGCATTCGAAGGTTTCCTGCGATGCTTACGCGGGAAAGAATCAGTGAGTACAGACTTAAATACAGTGGAGATAAATCAATGAGCACTGCACAGAGTCCAGCTCTTGACATGGACAAATTGAACATTTTCCTCGGCCAGTTCGTGACCGATCTCGGCGCCGCCGTTCATGCCGGAATGGTGGTGATAGGGGACAGATTGGGCCTCTACAAAGCCCTGGCCGGTGAGCCGGTGACTGCCGCACAGCTTGCGGCGAAGACGAATACCGATGAACGTTATCTGCGGGAATGGCTGTCCTCGCAGGCAGCCGGAGGCTATGTCAGTTACGACGGAAACTGCAACAAGTTCAGCCTGACGCAGGAGCAGGCATTTGCGCTGGCGATGGAGGACAGTCCCGCCTATCTTCCAGGGGCTTTTGAGCTTGCATTGGGTTCACTTGCGGCCGTGCCGCGGATTGCGGAGTGCTTTCGCACCGGCGCCGGCATGGGCTGGCACGAACACGACGACGGCGTCTTTCACGGATGCGAGAAGTTCTTCCGTCCCGGTTATGCGGCAAACCTCGTCAGTTCGTGGATTCCCGCCATGGGCGATGTTCAACAGAAGCTGGAGGCGGGAGCGCGGGTTGCCGATGTCGGCTGCGGGAAAGGCGCTTCCACCATACTGATGGCGAAGGCGTACCCGAACTCCAGGTTCTTCGGATTCGATTATCACGACCAATCGATTGAGGACGCCCGCGAGTCCGCCAAGCGGAATGGGGTCGCCGACCGGGTCACGTTTGAGGTATCCAAGGCGAAGGAGTTTCCAGGCAAGGATTACGACATGGTGGCCTATTTCGATTGTTTGCATGACATGGGCGATCCCGTGGGCGCGGCGGCCCACGTGCGGCAATCCCTTGCGAAAGACGGTACGTGGATGATTGTTGAGCCCTTCGCGAACGACGAGTTGAAGGATAATTTGAATCCTCTGGGGCGAGTCTACTACGGGTTCTCCACGCTATTGTGCACGCCTTGTTCACGATCGCAGGAAGTTGGAATGTGCTTGGGAGCGCAGGCCGGCGAGAAGCGTATTCGAGATGTTGTTGAGGCAGCCGGCTTTCAGCGTTTCCAGCGCGCGACGGAGACGCCCTTCAACATCATTTACGAAGCACGCCCGTAAGTCGGACCGCGGGCTGCGGCATTGGCATTTGCGCCGGCCGCGGCCCGCGGAACCTGGCATTTCCCATCCGACGCCTTCCTGCCTCAGGCCCGGCGGCGCACGATGAGCAGGGTCATGTCGTCAACGGGTGGCCGCTTCTGGCAAAACCGGGCAACCGCCTGCAGTATGCCGTCGGCCATCTTTTGCACATCCTGCTGCGAGTGATCGTGCAGTGAGCCGATCAGCCGTTCTTCCTGGTATTCCTCGCCGGCCGGATCCATCGCCTCCGTGATGCCGTCGGAGTACAACACGAGACTCTCGCCGGCCGCGAGGGCTACGTGCTGCACCTCGTATTGGCCGCCGCAAAAGAGGCCCAGCGGCAATCCAGTTGAATCCAACGATTGTATTGTCTCCCCCTGCAGGAGCAAGGGCCTGCAGTGGCCCGCATTGCAGATTTCTACTCCGCCGGCCGTGGCGCGACCGCACGCCAGCGTCGCGTAGTGTGACGGAGCCGTGCTCTCGCAAAACAGGCGGTTGGCGCGCGAAACCAGATCACCCAGCGGGAGGTCCAGCGACAACAAACTTCGGAAGATCGCGCTGAGGTGCGTCATCAGCAGCGATGCAGCCACTCCCTTTCCAGCTACGTCGCCGACGGCGAAAAATAACGATCTGCCATCGTCTGAAACAATCAATTCGCAGTAGTCTCCACCGACCGCACCCACTGGCTGATAACGGTATTGCGTGTCCCAACACTCCATGGCGATATCCGCGGCAGGTAGAAGTTTTGACTGGATTTGTGTTGCCAGGTCGAGGTCCTGCTGGTGCGCCCGCAGTTCTTTTTGGCTGAGGTGGTCCAGGCAAAATCGGACCAGCGGATTTGGCTCCAGCAGTTCTGGTTCGATGGGATCCTGGCAGGTCTCGCAACGGCCATAGGATCCGTTATCGATTCTGCGGAGCGCGGAGTCGATTTCCGAGATGAGATTGTCGAAGTACTCCACAGAAACGGAACTGGCAGCCTCCTCTAGCCGTGCGCGCCTCTCCAGCAGTTGAGGCCGGAATGCGTGACCGGCGGATATCGAAGCCGCGTTCATTTCAAAAGCCCTCCCGAACCCCCATATTGTGCCGCATCAGGCGCGGGCAATTCAACGCACCTTGTCCGCGCCTTGTTTGCATCCCGACAATATGTAGACCTATACTCTGATCGAAAGGAGCGTACGTATGCCGAGAGTTCCTAATTCCAGGCCGCCTGATAGCCCGCGGTGCGATCCACGTTTGCCCGACGCCGCGCTTCGCTACCGGATGACGGCAAATCCTAAATTGATCACGCGAGAAGCGCTGGGCGCCATCAATGTCACCGCGTGGCTCTACAAGGACAAGAACGGCGTCGAGGGAATTCAGGTGAATCCGAATGTAACGATCGCCGAGTTGACCAGGCTTTTTGGTCCCGCGGCGACACCCGACGCAGAGGTGGGATTCCATTCCGAAGGCCGGGCAGCGGAATGGTTCCGTGTGAGGCAGGATTTGCGGGTGCTGCAGATCTTCACCGAGCGCGTTCCTTGCCGTCAGATGTGCGCGCCCTTGCTAAGGCATTATTATCCAGGAGTGCCTTGGTATTACTACTACGACAGCAGTTCCTGGACGGGTAACCGCGGTGAACGATTGAAACAGGCCGGCGATATCCTGAAGACCGTTTACGGCCTGGCCGCCTGATGGCATCCATCAAAGTAAATCCCGCCAAGGTTCGTGAATTCCCGGACGCGGAGAGCTTTTACCGGTGGCTCGGCAAGCACCACGATAGCGAAGATGAGCTTTGGATCAAGATCCACAAAGTAAATTCAGGACTGAAATCGATCACCCCCAAAGAAGCCATCGACGTGGTGCTTTGCTGGGGCTGGATTGATGCGGTGCGCAAGGGGTTCGACGACAAGAGTTTTCTGCAGCGCTACACGCCACGCGGCAGGAAAAGCATCTGGAGCCGGATCAATGTGGATAACGTGGCCCGGCTGAACCTGGAACAGCGCATGACTGAGCACGGACTAAAACACGTCGAGGCAGCCAAGGCAGACGGGCGCTGGGACCGCGCCTATGGGAGCGGCAAGGAGATGAGGATTCCCGAGGATCTCCAGTCCGCCATCGATGCTGAACCGGCGGCGCGGAGAATGCTGGAGACATTGAACGCACAAAACCGCTTCGCGCTGGCCTTCCGGGTTCACAACATGAAGACTGAAGCGGGACGGAAGAAGAAGGTCCAGGCTTTCGTCGAGATGCTGAAGCGAGGAGAGACAATCTACCCGCAGCCAAAGAAGAAGTAAGCCTGTCAGCCTGCATTCGCATCTATTCGGCGTAAATGCTGCGAACGAAGCCGGCGACATTCATATTGGGCCAATCCGGGTATTTCGATTTGAACACACCGGCGAGTTCTTTCCCTGCGTCTTCGGCCGACACTCCCTTTTTCTTGAGTTCGAGACTGCTGCTTCGGAGGTCTTGAATAAATTTGCGCTCCAGGGCTACCAGCGAGCCGTCGCCTGGCGCGCTATGAGTGGGCAGCACGTGCAACGGATGGAGCGTCGCGATCTTGTCGAGAACGGCAAGCCAGCTTGAGGGGGTACCGCCATCTCGAAAGATGCCGGGCACAACTCTGTTCTGCACTACATCGCCCGATATCAGTGTCCGGTCCGGCTCCACAAACATCAATTGATCGCCTTTTGTATGCGCGTTCCCGAACCAGAGGAGCCGAACGGAGACTCCTCCCAGATCGACCTTGGTTTCGTCCCCAAACGTAATGTCAGGCGTACGGAAAGTGGCATCTGCCAGGAGTTCTTTCTGTTGCGCCGATCGTGCCGCGAACAGGTCGACCATTTCTTTGCCATTCGTTTCGATCTCCCGCTGCTGGACGGTGTTGCGGATAAGAATGGTGCCGGCCGGGAAGCCCGCCTCGCCAGCCGCGTGTTCCGGGTGAAAGTGCGTGGTGGTGAGAAAGAGCTTCTTACCGCCGGGCGCGATCTTGGCGACGACGCGCGCTATTGTGGCGCCATTGCGTGGGCCGAGACCGGTGTCCACCACCAATACCGCCCGGCTGCCCACGACAATTCCAATATTCGGCCACCCCATGATTGCCCAGACGTGATCTGAGACCTTGACGGCTTCGTCTCCGAGCACCGGCTGATTCTGGCCATAGAAAATAGTGCAGGTAAGTGCGGCGACGGACAGCAGTTTGGTCTTCATGCTGTTTTCTTTTATCACAGTTTCAGCCCGTTCGCGCCACCGGCAGAGCTGGCCGCGTGGAGCGAATCTCCGAATAGGGCATCATAAGAGTAGAGGCTTTCTGATCCCCGCTACCACGATGCAGAGTAGCCCTTTACTGAGGCGCTGGGGCTTGGTTGCTGCCCTTTTGTTGGCGGCCGGGACCGGCATTTGGCTTTACCGCCGCTGGACGGTAGCGCCGCTGGTATTCGCCATCGCATTGCCTGAACCTGTGGAAAATGGGGGCGGCGGACGCATGAGCGTTCGCTTCCCCGGTTACTTTGTGACCAGGGTGGCCACATTCCACGACGAGCTTTTCGCGTACCTGATGTATCAGCACTACCGCGCAACTCTTCCCTTCAAAGGAACGCAACTCGTGCTGTACTTTTCCACCGAGCAGGGAGAAGGGCATTACGCCGTTGACCTGATATTTGAGAACGACTTCATCGACGCTGTGAACCGCGCGGCGGAACTCAATGCCGGGGCCAGCATTGAAGGATTTCAATGGACGCTGGTTTCCGCCAGAAATCTTGCGTACCGCCGCAGCCAGACCCAGCTCTTTGCGGCAGCCTATAACATGCCTGTGCGGCGCAGAATGGAGGATCTGTCCCATGCAGAACTGCAGAGTCTGCTGCGGCGCTTCATCCGCTTCAAATCCACCACCGATCCCCGCGTTCGCAAGAAAGTGGAACCGGTTCCCCGGATTCTCGCATCTGGAGATGCGCAGCGGCTGGCTGGGGATATCATTGACGTGGCAAGATTCTTCGATCTGCCTCTGGACCTGTTCTTAGGTATCGGCGCAATGGAGAACAACTACATGGACGTGCGGGGCGATCTGAAGAATTCCGCATGGAAACGCCGCCCGGCGAAAGACGACATTGTGCTGCAGCGCCGCAAAGGGCGAGTACGGGTTCTCAATGACTCCGCCGGCCGATGGCAAATTACTCGCGAGACCCTGCGCTACGTCCACAAGCTTTACGTGGAAGACCAGCGGGACTACACCAAGCTTCCAGAGCACCTGCGGCCGCCGCGCGAGTTGAAGGTGAATGACGTCGATTCCAATGTTCTGACGACGTATGCCGGGCTGCTGCTACGCGAGTTGCTCGATCACTTTCACGGCGATACGGCGCTGGCTGTGGGAGCCTATAATGGTGGCACCGCTAAGCCGAATATGAGCTATGAAAGCGGCGTCCGCGCGGTAGCAGGCCGCGTCCGCAGCATTCTGGAACGAGCCGCCGCGCTGAACGGTGAATCGGTAATGGGAATCCGCTGGTTGAAGTAGATATGCTTTACAAAATCCTTATTTGCCTATTGCTGTCCACCGCGTCTTTGTATTGCCGCACTGTTCACGGCGTAGTGAAAGACGACAACGACAGTCCCGTGGTGGCGGCAGTTGTCCGACTCAAAAACACCACTACTCTGAGAATCCGGTCCTACAGAACCCGAAAGGGAGGTTTGTATAGGTTTTCCGGTTTAGATCCAGACATGGATTACGAATTACGCGCTACACACAAAGGCCGCTCCAGCGGATGGGTGAGCCTGAGCCGGTTTTCTGAAGGCGCCGAACGGGTCATTGACCTCACTGTGAAATAGGTGCCTGTGCCCGTCAGCGTCCTGCCCGTCAGATGCGGCGCTCGACCGTAAAGCGGTGAAACGGTTTCAGGTTATCCAAACGCTCTTCCGGCTCGTCCATCTTCCAACTGAAGAACTGGAACTCCATCTGATCCCCAGTGAAGTCAATGATCGAAAAGCCGTTCTTCTCAAGCGGCTTTAAGCCCTCCTCGATTTCAAGGCCGGCCGGAGGGCGGGGCGGCGTTCCGCGCCAGGCGGATGGCCAGGCTTTAGGGCCAGTGCCCACGGATCCGGCCAGCACGGAGACGACGGGGTTCCGGCTGAGGTCAAGCTGGCCATAGCGCTGAATCCTTCCCGCTGCCAGAGCGTGAAGATCGCCGCTAAGGAACAGAGGGATGCGCTGCATCGCCGAGGCCGCTTTGAGCAATCGATCATGTTGCAGTTTCCATCCCTGCTGCCACCAATACTTCGGCTTCGCCAGGCCGAGTTTGCCGTTAGATTGCAGCAGGTCAGGATACCACTCACCCCACTTACCCGCGCTCCAACCAACCGGCGTCGAAGGCAGGTTCACGATGTGCTGTGTCTGCTGTGCGGTCATCCGCCGCATCAGCCACTCCTCGACTGTATCGGGAAGAAATCCCCCAGTCGGCCCCTTGAGGGTAAGGTGACGCCGGCAGTCGTACATCATGATCTCGAGAAGCCTGCCATAGCGAAGGGTTCCGAAGGATTCTGCTACACCGGGCGCGCGGTCCGCGGCGCCGGCGCTTGGTAATCCAGCGGGCCGATTGGCGTCGGGTAGAAATTCGGGGTAGTAGAGCCTCTGGGTCGCCCTCGCCAGGCGCAGCATGAAATCGTCTGGAGGGAACGTCACCATCTGCTCGGTCGCTTCGTCATTCTCGAAGTAGTCGTGATCGTCCTGGACGAAGTAAACGGGTGTGGACCGGAAAAGCGTGCCGTACAAGTCGCAGACTTGCGGAGTGACAACGAGCTTTAGCTTGCGCTCGTTATCGGTTCCCAGGGCCGGTTGGGAACGTTCGAACTGGCCGACGAGGTCCCGCGCAACCGGCGAATTGCCAAGATTGATCGAGCCGACCGGTGACCGCAGATCCCAATAAACGTGGTCGCCGATTGCGATCATTGCATCGGGTTTGTATGACAGTCCCGTGAGGAGCATCTTTCGGCGGGCATTGATCGAGACCCAATAAGGACCGCCGGTGTCGGGATTCCTGGTGGCCGGGTGACCGCCGGCGCACGTATAAGCGAAAAGTCGGAATCGCTTCGGTTGGGCTTCCGGACCCGGAAAACTAGAAATTGGCCACGGATCGCACAGCGGCTTCCCGCGGGAATCCAACAGTTCCAATTGATAGGTACGCTGCGGCTCGAGCCCCGCGATATCGAAGGAATAGAATTCACCAGCGCTATCCGTACGAATGCCGGCTGCGCGCAGGGGGCCCGCCCGGAGCAACGGCGCGGCGGACTGAGGCCGCAGGAAACTGGCTTTCAGCAGCAGCCGTTCATGGTTGATGGCCGGAAGCAGGTGCCGGACAACGCCCGGATTCCAATTCGTTCCTCCCTGTTGGCTGCCGAGCAGAACGCCGGCACCTCCTAAGCTGCTGTTGGTGAGGAAATGCCGCCTGGAAAATGTCATTTATGGGCAACTATACACGAAAGCATGAGGACCAGCGCAAGGGTTATTGCTTGAGCACTCAGGCCGGTTTTGCGAAAGTGATCCTTAATCGAGCAGGACCGCCGGGCTGGTGTCCTGTACCCGAACTTCGCCGCTCTTTTCCAGCGCGAAGCGGGCGCCGAGCGGACCGACCAGTTCGAACATGGCGACCGAGGCAAGGACGATCGTCGTGATTGTCGGCCCAATGTCCGGAAAGCGTTCGGTAGTTACAAGCACCAGGCCAATCGCCAGGCCCGCCTGCGAGAGCATCGCGAGTCCCATGACCTTTTGGGTTTTCCCGCTCAATCCGGCGAAGCGCGCAGCGTAATGAGTGCCGACCAGTTTGCCCGCGGCTCTTCCCAAAACATATACCGCGCCCAGGACTCCCAAGGTCGGCAGCAGCGCAAGGTTAAGATCGGCCCCGGCTATGACGAAAAATATGGCGTACAGAGGCGGATCCGTGCGCGAGAGCGACTCGAAAAGCCGCCTGCTGCGCGCAGAGAGATTCACCATGGTCGCGCCGACGGCGAGGCTCGCGATAAGCGGCGATAATTCGAGCCACTGGGCAAATCCGACGCAAAGCAGTACCGCGCCGGCCATCAGGATCAGCGTCTCGCCCTGCTCCTTCACATGAGACGCCCACATGCTGAGGACCACACCAATGAGAAATCCCAGCGCGACCGATCCTACAAGCTGCCAGATCAATGGAAAGATGGATTGGTACAGCGAGCGGCCGAGCCCCATATTAGAACCGGATTTGGCGGAGAGATCGACCACAGCCGCGGCCAGGCTGAAAAAAACCAAACAGCAGATGTTATTCAGCGCGATTACGCCCGTCAGAATCTCCGTGAGAGTTCCTTTAGAATTGCACTCGCGCATGACCATGAGGGTGGAGGCGGCAGCGGTCTCCATCGAAATGGCGCCCAGCAGAATTGCCACCGGCCATGGCTGCCCGGCAAACAACATACCGCCAGCGACAATGGTGGCGGCCAGCAGTGATTCGGTGGCCGTGATGATGGCGGCCCGCTTCCCGATTTCACGGAAACGCGAAAGCTCAAATACCGACCCGATGGAGAAGAGGATTAAGCCGAGAGCGACCTCGCTGAAGACCTCGAGGCTCGATAGATTGTCGTGCGTAATCCAGCCGAGCAGCGAGGGGCCCACGGCGACCCCGGCAAGGATGTACCCCGTAACTTCCGGTATGCGGACGAACTTGACTAGGTGACCGGCAAGCAGTGCGAAAACCAGGATGACTCCCAGCGAAGCGAGGGAGTTCATTTCGTCACCAAGGCCGCCCGCTGGACCCGGCCACGCTGGTACACCAGCAGCAGCGGCTTGTCTCCCATTGCCGCGATGGCTCGCGAGAGTTCGGCGACCGCGGAACTTCGTCTCTCGTTGATTTGGACGAGGTGGTCTTCGGTACGAAGCCCGGCGGAGTAGGCAGGCGTGCCCGGCGCTACGTAGAGTGACTCCGCCACTGCTGCCGGCAGTATGCGGATGCCGAGTGATTCGTCGGCAACCCTCGTTCGTTGCGCGTCAGCTAAGGAAGGCATTTTGACGGTAAGTTTTCGGTGATTTCGCAGAACTTCCAGCGATCGTGCGCTTTCGTCGTCCGACTCCAGAGCGCGCCATAGATCCTGTTTATTGGAGATCGGCGCGCCCTTCAGACCGGTGAGGAGATCTCCCGCGTTCAGACCGGCGCGATCGGCAGCATCGCCCTGTCTTACCTCCGCAACGAACAGGCCGGCATCGACTGAGAAAAAGCTCTTTGCCGCCGCGCTCAAATCTCCAACGTGAAATCCGTAGGTGGTTTCAATCTTCTTCTCCGCGGTCTCGAAGGTGGTTAGTAGCGTCGGAATACTAGCGGCTGAAATCAAATGATAGGAGCCGTCGCAATTGGCGACCAAGCCAACGAGCAAGCCATCCAAATCGAATGCGCCCGCTCCCGATAATGCGCTATCGAGACGCGCGTTGACTGTCAATTCGCGGTACGTTTCTCCGGCGCATGTGGTTTGCCTGGTACCGCCGTAGACGGCGGGCGTCCAGAGTATCTGTCCGTCAGCAGTTCGCCCGACGATGAGGAGCCAGCGCCCAGCTTGCTGATTGTCGGCCCGGACGAAGGGCGGCGTTCCCGCGTTGTGCCTGATCAGGACCAAAGGCGGATCCAGCGATTCGGCGTCGGCAGACCGCGTCGTGATGGCCTGTCCGCTCTGCGCCCATGCTACGGCGCTGGAGTTGTGCGGTTTGTCGTAAACCACCGAAGGGGCGAGAGTTTGTGCCTGTTTCTCGAAAAAGGATGCGGTATCGCCCAAATCCTCACGCCGCACCCGTGCCTGCAGAGAAGCCGTCTCCGAGGGGGAGGGTTGTTCCGGTGCCGGAGCTTTTGGTTTCAGCAGAGCGCCCGCCACGAGCACTGCTCCCGCAAGCAACGCAAGAACAACAATATACTTTCGACTGACTGACTCGTTCATTCCTCTCCAGTCCTTACACAACTACAGCACGGTTCACAAGGCTTGCAACCAGTGGTTATCTGATGATACGCCGACAGAAATGCATCCGTATACTTAGAGTCATAAGGGGAACGTAGAGCCGATGCTACCCGCAGGAAGGCGCTCGCATACGAACGAGCTTAGTAAGTCTTGGGAGTTTGCGGGCTGGGGAACGGCCGAGCACATTGATGATCTGGGCGACAAGCCCGTGACCATGAATCCGCTTGATTCGGGTCCCGTTCACAAACTGGGCCAATGGAAGGCGACCGCCATTTGCGGTAACGACATCACATCCAGTTGCCTTTACGTCGTGGCACTCTGTGCGATGTACGCCGGACCCTATGCCCCTCTGGCACTGGCAGCGGTGGCTGGAGTTTTGTTTCTGTTCCGGAATATTTACGCAGAAGTCGGGTCCGCCCTTCCGTTGAACGGAGGCGCGTACAATGTCCTGCTAAATACAACGACGAAAGCAAAAGCGTCTATAGCGGCTTGCCTGACGCTGCTCTCCTACCTTGCGACGGCTGTTATCAGCGCCTACGAAGCGATGCGATACGCGCATAATTTGAACGCGGGCCTGAACGTTTTTTGGGCTACGATCGTCCTGCTAGGATTTTTTGCGCTGCTGAACCTGATCGGTATCAGCGAGTCCGCCACTGTCGCCGTCGGGTTATTCACTTTTCACATGACGGTGCTGTCTGCCCTGGTGTTGATGGCAGGATGGGCTGTGGCCCGGAATCCGGCCCAATTGCTGGCAAATTGGCATACGCCCGGCCAATATAATTTGCCGCTCGCCATCTTTTTTGGTTTTTCGGCGGCCATGCTGGGGATCAGCGGATTTGAAAGCTCCGCGAATTTCATTGAAGAGCAGGAAGATGGGGTATTCCCCAAAACACTGCGCAACATGTGGATCGCTGTCGCATTTTTCAATCCTGTGCTGAGTTTGCTGGCGATGGGGCTGGTGCCGGTAGGGCTGATGGGAGAGCACAAGGAGGACCTGCTGGCCCAGATGGGCCTGCTATGCGGCGGCACATGGTTTCGGGCAATTGTGAGCGTCGATGCGGTGCTGGTGCTTTCCGGAGCGGTGTTGACTGCCTACGTCGGAGTGACCGGCCTGGTCAGGAGGATGACGCTCGACCGCTGCCTTCCGCAATTTCTGCTTGCAGAGAACCGCCTGCGCCGGACGAATCACTGGATTATCCTGCTTTTCTTTGCCGTTTGTTCTTCCATCATGATTTCGACCGGGGGCGAAATTGAGGCCCTCGCCGGCGTATACACGCTCTCGTTCCTCGGCGTCATGATTCTGTTTGCTATCGGCAACATGTTGTTGAAAGTGGAACGGGGACGATTACCTCGAGCGGTCAGAGCCAGTTGGGGCTCGGTTATCATTGCCCTTATCGCAGTTGCCCTTGGGCTCATCGGCAACCTGCTGCTCAATCCCTCCTACGTGAAGATCTTTGCGATTTATTGCTTCGCTACGGGCCTCATTATCTCCGGCATGCTCCTGCGGCTCGAGATTCTAAAGGTTCTCCTGGCCGGGTCGAACGCCGTCGTCAGCAGCATCGAGGGCGTGAACCGCCGGATTCGAATCGGCCTCGTGCGCGGCATTCGCCGGCTGAACCGCTTTCAAGTGATCTACTTCGTGAAAGGCGACGACCTGCCTACTTTGAACCGGGCGGTGCTGTATGTTCTACAGAACGAGTCGAGCAGAAGACTGCGGGTAGTTCATTGTTATGCCCGGGTGGAAGACATCCCCAGCACGCTGATCGAGCACCTGAAGACGGTTGACCGCATTTATCCAAGGATCCGGATAGACCTGCTCCTGATAAAGGGCTGCTTCGGACCCGAATTGATCGAAAAGATCTCGCAGCGCCTGGGGGTGCCTAAGAATTACATGTTCATCAGCACGCCGGGCGACCACTTCCCGCACAAGCTCGGCGATCTTGGAGGCGTGCGGCTCGTCATGTAGCCTGTTTTCTATTTGGTGCCCGCACCACCTGCGGACGCTGCTCCCTTCCGGGTCTGCCACACGCGGAAAGCTTGTGGCTCATAGTCACCCGGCAGGTGGTTTTCGGGAATGGTCGTTGTGTTCCCATCGCGCACGGCGTGGTAATGCGGCGACATGATCTCCACACCGGCCTCATTGAAAGCTTCTTGAATGTTCTGATGCAACACGCTGTAAATCGCCGCCATCCGGCTGGGCTGATTCGTATAAGCGTTGATCTGGTAGGAGACATAGAAGTCGTCGAGACTGGTCTGAAAGACAAAGGGACTGGGCTCGGCAAGGACGCCCGGGGTTGCCAACGCCGCATTGATCAACAGGGAATGAATGGTCCTCCAGGGGGCATCGTAGCCGATGGTGACGCCCGTGTGAAGAATCAGCGGGTGATCGGCCGCCGAGGCGCTGAAGTTGATGATGTGGCTGGAAAGGACCATGGAATTCGGGACGGTAATGGTAACGTTTTTAATCGTCCGGACATAGGTGGCGAGCAGACTCTTCTCCACTACGTCGCCCACAGTGTCCGCTATCTGGACACGGTCTCCGATGCGAAACGCGCGCGCATAGGTGAGGATCACGCCGGCAACAATATTCGAAATTGCAGAACTGGACCCCAGAGAGAACAGAATGCCCAGGAAGATCGACACGCCTTTGAAGGCCGGGGAATCGGAGCCCGGCAGATACGGAAACATTATGACGAGCGCAAAGGCAATGACCAGGATCTGCACGATCCTGCACGTAGGCATCGCCCACTCCTTGTAGAAGCCGGGCCATGTGATTGTTCCCCGCTCGATCTCGCGGAAGAAAAACCGGGCGATACGATTGGCTAAATAGGCAAAGCAGAGAACCACGAGGACGACAAGCAAGCTGGGAAGGTAGGAAACAAATGCCGCCCAACCCGTCCGGATCGGGCTGAAGACGTATTCCAGCAGCGTATCTCCGAAGCTCCTGGTCCATGGAAAGAAGCTGAAGACGAGGGGGATGTAGAAATAGAACAACACGAGCGTAGCGGCGGTCCGCGCGAGGCGGATCGACTGGATGAGCATTTCCGTTATGCGCTCGGCGGAAACCAGTTCGAGGGACTGAATCTTGACATTGCGGATGCGGGTCCCACGCCACCGCTCGATTGCCGCGTAAAGCGGCGGCGCGAAGTGGTGAAGGCCAATCAACAAAGCGATCAAAGCGAGGGTAGTCAGGAGGGCATAAAGCGCGCCAAGCAGCAGGCTTTTGAAGCTATATTGAGCGCGGACAGCTACGAGCCCTGTTCGAATCTCGCGCAAGCGCTCATTGGCGAGATTCGACCGCGGAATTCCGGCGGCCTTGGCATCGGCGTCGGTGACTGAAGTAATTATCAAGTCCCCGGCGACGATGTCAGTGCTGGTTTCCTGTTCGTCTGTGACTATCAGGTTGGGATTGACCAGCACGTTCTCAGTCAATCGCGCGAGTTTTGCATTCGTCGCGGCCGCCCGTTCCGCGGGCGAGAACGGACCAATCCCGGTTTGAATCGTAAAGAGAACCCGCCCATCCACCACAACATTACCCGGCGGAGCCTGTTTCCGATCGACCGGCGGAGGCTGCTGCGGGTATGCGCAAAGCCCGAAGCAAATCAGCAGCAGCAGGGCCATGGTTGCTCGCAACAAATGCACGGGGCCTGGAAGGACGGATCGAATCATGCATCCACATTAACTCCGTCCGTACGTCTAATCCAATGCCGGAACTCTTCAGGAAGGCGCTTGCGCGCCGTACCTTGCAGCGGGCGGCGACGGCTAGTAACGCCATAAAGAAAGATTTGATGATACTCTGCCAGAACGAACATTCCACGCGAACGGAGAGCTGGTAGTGAAAGAACCGCTTAAGTCCCTATTGATTATTGACGATGATCCGGAAACGGCCCGATTGCTGCGCCGAGCGCTTCCCGAGGACTCCTGGCAGATTGCCGACACTGTGGACCCGGAGTGCGCCCCGGCGATGCTGCGGGAGAAGCAATCTGACGTTACGCTGCTGAACCTGGATCTGGCCAAAGGGAGCGGAGTCAGTCTTCTCTGGCTGCTGAGGCAGGTCAGACCGAGAACCCGGGTCATTCTCATCACACCCGCCATCACATCCATTGACATTATCCAGGCCATTCGCGCGCATGTATTCAGTTATTTCAGCAAACCTTTCGAGGTGGAACCGGTGGTTGAGATGATCGCCCGGGCAGCGGCCGCGGTGGACTGGGAGGACGGGATTGAAGTTCTCTCCGCGCGATCGGGCTGGATTAGTTTGCGGCTCCGCTGCCGGCAACTGACGGCCGACCGGCTGGTTCAGTTTTTCAGAGAATTGAAGACAACGTTATCGGACGACGAACGGGAAAACGTGGCCATTGCGTTCCGCGAGATGCTTCTCAATGCGATTGAACACGGCGGGCTATTCGACCCTTACCAGGAGGTGAATGTTACGTATTTCCGCACCAACAAGGCGATCATCTACCTGATCCAGGATCCTGGGCAAGGCTTCTCCTTCGACAGACTGCCGCATGCGGCGATCTCAAATCCCGCGCATTCTCCCGCGGCGCACATAGAATATCGGGCCCAGCACGGATTGCGCGCAGGCGGATTCGGAATTCTAATCGCGCGAAAGCTGGTGGATGAAGCCCTCTACAACGAGAAAGGTAACGAGGTTCTGCTGATTAAGTATCTGAGCTTTTGACTGTAGGTATCCGCGATCAGCCAAACGATGTAGGAGCATTGCGACAATAGGTGTAATGCCCTCGACCACGCCCAAACGGAAGGATTTCTTCAGCCCCGTGAAACGGCGCCTTGCCCGCGTTGACTTTCGGGGCCACGAAGACAAAATCATGCTGCTCCTGGCGCTGGTGATCAGTGCCGTGGTTGGTCTTGTCGTCGTCGGATTTGTCGCGGTTACTGAGCGGCTGGGCAGCATCCTTCTAACCACGGGTGGTATGCAGCGCTTCCTCAGCCCCTTGCTTGGATCGCTGATAGCAGGCTGGTTGCTATACCGGTTCTTCCCCGACGCACGCGGCAGCGGAATCCCCCAAACGCGCGTCGCGCTGGTTTTGCAAAACGGCTATATCGGCATGCGCACGATTGTCGGGAAATTCATCTGCTCGTCCATCTCATTGGGTAGCGGTGTGGCCCTGGGACGCGAGGGCCCCTCAGTCCATATTGCCGCTGGAATTGCATCGGTAGCCGGCCGGAGCCTGGGACTGCGGCCTGAGCAGGTGCGGGCGCTGATTCCAGTGGGAACGGCTGCGGCGGTCGCGGCGGCCTTCAACACCCCTCTGGCGGCCGTCTTGTTTACGCTTGAAGAGATCCTGTCAGATCTTCACGCCCGCGTGGTTGGCTCCGTAGTAATTGGGGCTGCCACATCCTGGATCATCCTGAGACTGATTCTGGGTGACGAACCTCTTTTCCATGTGCCCGGTTATCAACTGGTGCATCCGCTGGAACTCCTTATTTATGCCGTGCTCGGTCTTTTGGGCGGGCTTGTTTCGACAGCTTTTGTGAAGCTTCTACTCTGGCAGCGAGCCGCGTTTTTGAAAGCGCCCGAGCGGTGGAAGCCGTTCACTCCGGCCGCAGGTGGTCTAGTTGTGGGATTGCT
The DNA here is from genome assembly GCA_040002435.1 of Bryobacteraceae bacterium. Lineage (GTDB taxonomy): Bacteria > Acidobacteriota > Terriglobia > Bryobacterales > Bryobacteraceae > JANXXV01. Next base: position 29,200 of record JBDUEM010000015.1, on the reverse strand, counting down.
GGCACTGGGGGCGCCCGGGGTTCTCGGCGTTGGATACAATCTGGTGAGCGAAGCGCTGAACGGCCAAATGGCCTTGAAGATGATGCTGCTGCTCCTGGTCCTGAAACTCATCGCCACGACGGCGAGCTACGGTTCGGGCAACGCCGGGGGCATCTTCGGCCCGAGTCTATTCATCGGCGCGATGCTCGGGGGCGCGGTTGGACAGGTTGCCCACACGCTTCTGCCCGATCACACCGGCAATGCGGGCGCGTACGCTCTGGTGGGAATGGGCGCGGCGTTCGCAGGGATTGTTCGAACTCCGATGACGAGCGTCATCATGATTTTCGAGGTGACGCGCGACTACACCATCATCGTGCCCTTGATGATCGCCAATTTGTGCAGCTACTTCCTGGCACAAAAACTGCACAACCTCCCGATCTACGAATCGCTGGCGAGGCAGGATGGCATCATCATGCCTTCTGCCGCCCATCTACCGGAGCCGCTGGTGGTTGAGCGGGCAATGGGGCCGCTTCACCGGCCGGCCGGGATCGCGAATCCGTTCGGCCATATTTATGTCCATCCGGACGATCCTCTGGACTCTGCTTTGCAGCGCATGGGCGAAGCGGGGGTAGAGGAAATCCCCGTGGTCAGCCGAACCGGTGGCGAGTACGTCGGTACGCTCAAGGTGCAGGACGTCCTGGGCGCATACAGGAACATTCCGCATTCCCAGGAAGAGGCGAAAGCTGCCGCAGGGTCTGTCCAGAACTGGCTGCCGGCGGTCGCGGCCATCACGGTGGCGGCCGTCCTTATTGTCACTGGCTTGGTGTTTTGGCAGCGCTCGCGCCGCTCTGATCTCGGACTCGAGGCCTACCGGACCGGAGAGAAACTGGTGGCACTCGGGCAGGCGGAGGACGCCGTCTCGGCATTCCGGGTGGCCCTTGCACAGGCCCCAAAGGATATAAAATCCCGGGCGGCGCTGGGCCTCGCGCTCGTCCAATCCGGCCACTTCAACGAGGCGGCATCGTATCTGGCCGAGGTCGTCAAGGTAGATCCTGAGAACGGCCCTGCCTGGTTGGGATTGGGCCAAATCTCTGTCAATCGGGGAGACAAGAAGCAGGCGCTCCAGTTCTACGGAAGGGCAATTTCAAAAGAATGGCCCGAAAATGACTTCGGGCGGCGCAATGCTCAATTGGATTATGCAGCCATATTGGCGGATGCCGGACGAAAAAATGAGGCGGTTTCCCTGCTGCTGTCCATTATCGAGCAAGGGAACGATCCTACGCTTGGGAAGAAAGCTGCCGATGCGGTGAAGGGAATCGGCTCGACGGAGCAGATAGAGGAGGCCTACGCGACGCTTGCCAACCGTTTTCCATCGGATGCGGGTTTGTGGCTGGCGCTGGGTAATACGCGATTCGCCGCAGATAAAGACGTCCCCGCCCTGGATGCATACCGGCGGGCCGCGAAGGCCGATTTCAATAGTACGGAGGCCCGAAGCGCCGTGGCTCGAGTGGAAGAAATTCTCCGTCTGGATCCGACCAGGCGAGGTATATCTGTCCGGGAACGGGCCCGGCGCTGGGACGAAATACTGCAGCGTGTGCTAACGGCCGTAGCCGCTTGTGGACCTTCCCAGGAGATGGAGAACGCGCAGGCTCTCTTGAAGAAGAAGGCAGCCAGCCTCGAAGTGTCGGATCAGAAGATGGAGGCCGCACTCGATCTTTGGAAGGGTGCGCCCGCAAGCTGCAAGACCGACGAGGTCCTGGCCCATACGCTGTCGAAGGTACGCGAATAGATCATCGTATTGCCCTTCAGGTAACCATACGCCTCAGGAAGAAAATCCGCATGAGAAGGTTCATCATCACCGGCGCGCCGGGCGCCGGGAAGACGGCAATTCTCCGCCAACTGGAACTCGACGGGTTCAGCGTAGTAGAAGAGGCGGCTACCGATGTCATTGCTGCCGAGCAGTCGCAAGGAAGGGCGGAACCCTGGCGAGATGCTTCCTTTATTGATGCAATCGTCCGACTGCAAAGAGACCGTCTGATTCGAACGTCTCATCAGCCGGATAGTGTTCAGTTTCATGACCGCAGCGTTGTCTGTACCGCGGCGCTGGCAGTCCACCTTGGGTACCCTTTCTCTCCGTATCTTTGCAGCGAATTGGAGCGCATCCAGAAAGAGGCGATCTACCAAAACCGAGTCTTCTTCATTCGCAACCTCGGATTCATCACACCGACCGAAGCACGGCGTATCAGCTTTAAGGATGCGCTACGTTTTGAGAAAATCCACGAGGAGACTTATCGGGACTTCGGCTTCGAACTGGTTTTAGTTGAACAAGCAAGTGTGCCGGAGCGGGTCAGCATGATCAGAGCGGCAATCCGTTAGCGCTCTCATTTACTCCTATGCTGCCCGTTCCGGCCCGGCACTTATCGGGCGAAGGTGACCCCGAGACCGGTTGTGTATAGGAAGTCGTTGCTCTTCCGTCCCGCCGCAGGCCGGTTAAGGTAGCGGTCGCTCAGGGAAACATTCCAGTTCAGCCATTTGGTCAACTTTGTAGTTGCGCCCGCGTCGAAATTCATGCGGAAAGACCCAGTATCGGTAAGGTCATTGAACATGCGATAGCTCTGGACCAGCGAAGTGACGGCGTTCAACTTAAAGGCATACTCGTCGCCCCAGTAGGCTTCAGCCGAGTTCCTGGTCAGGGGGGTATTAAAGGTGGAGCGATTGTAATCGGCTCCGCCAAGCACATCGAGACGGCTGCGCTCGGTCACAATTGCGTGATAGCCGAGACCGCCACCAAGCACGAATCGCAAATCGAGATTCTGGAAGCGGTCGTATTCGTAGTCGTTGAAGACATTCACAAAGATCCGGGGGCTGATGTTATGGTCGTAACCCAATCCGCCGCGGATGGCCTGCGCAGTTGCCGAAGTCTTCCCGTTAGAGAGAGCGGTGGCCTTAATGGCGTTGAAGTAGATAGACGTCTTGTCAGTCCGTGTTGCGCGCGCCGCGTTCACACCCACCGTGAAGGTGGAAGTCTTCGCATTGCCGGCGGTTCCAGCAAAGCCGAGGCTTGCGGTTCCAGCCCAAAGATCCATCCAGCCCGGTTTCAGCAATCGCTCAAAAGCCGCCTGTTCATCGGCATTACGAATGGTTTCCACTTCCGCGGGGACCAGTGCCACCTTGGTATCCTTGGCGCTTACTTCTACTCTTCCATCCGATGTGCTGATGATGCCCTGGACTGTCTTTCCGTCCGACAGAACTACGGTGAGCGGTTTTTCCGCCGTCACCGAAACCACTTGGTCCCAGGCCGTAGTGACCAATCCGAACATTTCGGTCTTGATAGTTAGTGTCTTACCATCTTTCTTGATGATGCTTCCGCTGACCCGGTCCCCGTTCTTCAGAACTATCTGGTCAGCACAGGCGCTACCCAACCACAAAAATACGAAACACGGGATGGCCGCGAACCGGGTTATTTGTTTCAGGGACATTTGGTTTTGTTCCATGGATTAACTAAGCTGTGAGGTGCAGTTCGGGCAGCGTTTCGCCGGAATGGGAATCGCCGTGGCACAGAAGGGACAATCCTTGGTGGTGGGACTGGCCGGCGCGGGTGCGGGTTGACGTTGCATCTTGACGGCAGCACGGACCACGAGGAAGACGACGAACGCAATGATCAGGAAGTTGATTACCGTGTTCAGGAACTGCCCGTAAGCAATCACCGGAGCCGCAGCTGTTTTGGCGGCGGCGAGGGTGGGATAAGACTGACCATTCAGGCTGATGAACAGATCCTTAAAGTCGATGTGACCGAGAGCCATGCCGATCGGGGGCATGATAATGTCATTCACCATCGACGTCACAATGGCGCCGAACGCCCCGCCGATGATTACGGCGACAGCGAGGTCGAGCACGTTGCCTTTCATCACGAACGCCTTGAAGTCTTTTAGCATGGTATTCCTCCTGTTCCCATATCAGAGTACTAAACCACCTGTGGCAGATAGAAATTATTTTGGCTTGCGGGGGTCTGCGACCTTGGAGTATCGCGCTCGGAGGGTCTATGGGGGAGGAATCGGGCCGGCACAAAAAGAAAGGCTGCGGGGCAGAGAGTGCCCGCAGCCAGAGTTTAGCGTCAGCCCAATTTTGGGGATTGTATTAGTTTTTTTATGCTTTGCGGAATTTCTTTAGTAGAGCAGCCAGACCAAGCAAGCCACTTCCCATCAAAGCCATAGAGGCCGGCTCCGGAGTTGCAGCGGTGCCGAAAGGACCTTCGATGGACACCGTATTCCCGGCTGGCGTATTGTTACTAGGATCGCCGATCGAGATTTTTGTCGCCTGTGCGTCCTGGAGAACCAGATGGGTTCCCGGACCTGAAGGCGATACGAAAGCTGCGGTGTAAAGCCTGGTGGAAACACCGGTATTGACCAAAGAGCCGGCATTCGCTGTTACGGTGACATTCAGAATGCTTGCACTGTCCGTCGGAGCCTGATTTACAGCTGAGGGTCCAACCAAATTCGTTGACACCGTATACGTAGCACCAGCGAAGACGTTGGTCAACGAACTGGAGATAAGGGTGCCGAAATCAATAATCGTCGCGAACGATGCGTTTAGCGATGTATCGATCTTCTGGTCCGCCGACAGGAATGCGTCGTACGTGTAGGTGAAGTTAGGTCCGGTGGGAGTGACTCCCACGAAGTTATAGATGATGGACGCCTGCGCTCCCTGCGAGAGCGCGAAGGCGGCCACAATAGCCAGGGCAAATTGTTTCTTGATCAATGAAGTTCCTCCGATTTAGCTGTTCCCCGATTCCAACAAGATGCCCAGCACCATAGACCCTGCATTTGGACCTCGTATAGAAACGACCGAGGGGAATCAACCAAGGATCTTATAGCACGTTAAGGACCAGCCTACGTCCTCGGATTTCCTGTCAGTGAACTGAGGTAAATACCTCATTTTTACCGGGTGCAAGTAAATCTTACCATACTCGTAAACGCTCAGCCTTAAGGTACTTAGGGGTACTATGTCTTTTCTTTGCCACGACGTGGATTCGGAGGAGGACCTTAGTTTAGTCTTCCCCTAGGGTCGCCGGCACTTCCGCCCGCAGAGGTTCGCTGCGGAAATCGACCCACGGAAACGGATGACATGTCGGGCAGCATAGGGCGCACGCGAAGGAAAAAGCCGCGTCGGTCCCTCCGCGATGGCGAGCAGCGCCGGACGAGTTGTCGATGCCGGAATCGCTCGCTTCATTTCCCATCGGCAACGCAGATCCGTCGATCGTGAGTCCCCCCGAAAGAGAGCGGAGAGCAAGCCGAATAGATTTCAGCCGCTAGAGCCATTTGATGGCTGTGAGGGGCGCTGTTCGATAGCCCATCCGCTCGTGATAGAACACGCCGGCGCGCTTGTTTGCTGCAAGATATTCGAGTAGCGCGAGCTGCGCGCCCAGCCGGTGCCCCCAGTCCTCAGCCGCTTGCAGCAGCCGTCTACCGATGCCTTGATTCCAATGCCCGCTCCGTACTGCAATCTCGATCACATGGCAGTAGGTTAATTCGCGGTGCATTGGATCCGGCGACTGCTCAAGCCGGGCGTCTACGAACCCAACGATCTCGCCGCGCCACTCTGCAACAAAGGTGACAACCTCCCTGCCGACGTCCGGGGGATGCTGCCCGCCCTCCCGGTAGCGCGCCGCGATCGTCTGAATTTCGGGTATTGCATAGCGTTCCGGATCAAGCTCGGCATGATATTCCGCACTTTCCAAAAATGTACGGGCGATGCCGTCGGCATCTTCCGGAGTTGCGGGACGGATTTCAATTGCCCCTGGATAACGGGCTTCGCCCATGGGGAAAGCATAGCGCGCGAAATTTCGCTTGCGGGTGACGGGCGGAAGTTGACATACAACGGGCTACCCTGGCGATATCAGGTGCGAAACAGTGTCCGCAAGGTTTCATTCCAGGCTCCTTCTTCGCCAGTTCCTCGGCGAAGGCGTGCCGGTCCCGCGCGGGCAGGCACTGTTGCAGGAGGCGACACCGTACCTTGGGTGTCTTCCGCAAATGGGATCGGGAGCGGCAGGGCGATTTGCGCACCCGGCAAGGAGATAATGATCCTTGTCCCCATATGAATGTCCTGACAAACTTCTTGGAAAGGAAATCTTCTGTTGCGAATCCACGCAACTCGGTTACCAGGTTGGTTAATATATGAGCGCCACGAACGACGAACTTAAGAGAACTGCCGCGCATTGGGCCGCCGCGCAGTTGAAAGATGGAATGGTGGTCGGTTTGGGTTCGGGAAGCACGGCGAGTCTTGCTGTTACCGAGATCGGCTGCCTGCTGAAGACCGGCTTGAGCATCGTCGGGATTCCTACTTCGGAGGCGACGGCGGAAAAGGCCCGTCGTTTAGGAATTCCGTTGTCTACTCTCGGAGAGCATCCGGACATTGACGTCGCCATCGACGGCGCGGACCAAGTCGAATTGGGAACGCTGAACCTGATTAAAGGCGGAGGCGGAAATCTGCTGCGGGAAAAGCTTGTCGCGGCCGCCAGCAAGCGACTGGTTATCGTGATTGACCAGGGCAAACTGGTGGACCGGTTGCATAGACCGGTTCCGGTGGAGATTGCGCAATTCGGCTGGCAGTCGACAGCGAAGAGGCTGGCCGCGCTTGGATCCGAGCCCGTCGCCCGGCTTGCATCTCAAGGAAAAATGTTTGTTACGGACGGCGGTAATTTCATTCTCGATTGCGCGTTCGGGTCAATCGAATCAGCCGCGGATCTACAGGCCCGCCTGGATGCTACGGTGGGTGTTGTGGAACATGGGTTATTCCTGGGACTGACCTCCCAGGTTGCTATCGGTGAACCGGGTGGCGTGCGGCTTCTGTAGCCCTCGTTTGGATCACGCCGGCCGAAATCAAACAAAGACCAGGAGAGGATACATGCCAACAATTACGACCAAAGATGGTACCCAGATCTACTTCAAGGACTGGGGCACGGGACAGCCCATCGTGTTTAGCCATGGCTGGCCTTTGAGCGCTGATGCGTGGGAAGATCAGATGATTTTTCTGGCGTCTCGCGGCTACCGCTGCATTGCGCACGATCGCCGGGGCCACGGACGTTCCGGTCAACCATGGAACGGCAACGATATGGACACCTATGCCGATGACCTCGCCGAACTGGTTGCCGCGCTCGACGTTAGCGACGCAATTCACGTTGGTCATTCGACGGGCGGCGGCGAGGTTGCCCGTTACATCGGGCGTCATGGCACCAAGCGAGTCGCCAAAGCCGTACTCATCAGCGCCGTTCCGCCTTTGATGTTGAAGACAGAGAAGAACCCGGGCGGTTTGCCGCTTTCTGTGTTCGATGAGATCCGGGCCAGCGTGCTGGCCGACCGCGCGCAGTATTTCAAAGATCTTAGCCTCCCTTTCTACGGTTTTAATCGTCCTGGAGCCAAGATCTCTCAAGGGCTTCGCGACTCCTTCTGGCTGCAGGGAATGATGGCCGGCCACAATGCCGCATTTGACTGCATCAAGGCCTTCTCGGAGACCGATCTCACGGAAGATCTGAAGCGGTTCGACATACCGACTCTCATCCTGCATGGCGATGACGACCAGATCGTGCCCATCGGTGCCTCGGCAATGCTCTCGTCAAAGATAGTGAAGGGCTCGACGCTAAAGGTGTACTCCGGCGCTCCCCACGGAATGCCTGCGACGTTGAAGGACCGGGTGAACGAAGATTTGCTGGCCTTCATCGCTGAGGGCAAAGTTGCCGCTGCGTGAAATGCAAATATAGGTTGGCGCGGCCGATGCGCTTCTGATCCGGCCTGCCGGGCGCGCTGGCCGTCGTCGCGATAACGATTGGATACCCGGCGACCGATCATATCTTCGGCGGACCGACAGAATGACCACCACTGCGAACGTCCGGCGTGAACCTCTGCGGCAAGACTGTGATGATCGCGACGGGGGACGCTAGACTGCCGTCCATCGATGAAGATTGCAGTCTGTGCCATTCTGACCCCGGCATCATTCTTTTCCCCTCCCACAATATTCCCGCCCTTCATTCGTCTACAAAAGTAGATGGTGACCGAAGAGCAGGACCGGCGGATCTTCGAAACGTTCGAACAGGAAAAACGCCACCTTGCCAACTTCATCCGGAGGCGTGTCCCCGACGAAGAAGAAGCAAAGGATATTCTTCAGGATGTCTTCTACGAACTGGTAGAAGCCTACCGGCTGATGAAGCCTGTGGAGCAGGCGGGTGCATGGTTGTTCCGCGTGGCGCGCAACCGCATCACGGACCTGTTCCGCAAGAAGCGGCCTGAGCCCTTCAACGGTAATCCCATCTCGGACGGCGACGGCGGAATGCTGCTGCTGGAAGATATTCTGCCGTCACCGGAAGAAGGACCGGAGGCCGCCTACGCGCGCTCCATTCTGCTGGACGAGATTGACGCCGCGTTGGAAGAACTTCCGCCGGAACAGCGCGATGTGTTTGTTGCGCACGAACTGGAGGGGCGGAGTTTTGCCGAGATGGCTGCCGAAACCGGCGTGAGCACAAACACATTGCTTTCGCGGAAGCGATACGCCGTTCTTTACCTCAGACGGCACCTGCGCGCCGTCTATGACGAATTTATAGGGAGATGATAATGAAACACAAAGTAGAACGTTGGGTTCGAAAGGGAGTTCTGCTCATCGTATTCGCCGGAATCCTGGTAGGCTTCTGCTTCGCGGTGCGCGAGTTGTGGAACTGGTTGATGCCGGTAATTTTTGGGCTGCCGAATATCTCCGTCGGCCAGGCCCTCGGTCTATTGGTCTTAAGCCGCATTTTGTTGGGCGGATTCCGCGGATGGCCGGGCCACAGAAGACGCTGGGGCCATCGCATGCGTGAGCGCTGGGACGCCATGACCCCCGAGGAGCGTGAGAAGTTCCGGCTGGGCATGCAGAGACGGTGCGGCGCTTTTGGAGTGCAAAAGGAAGAGCCAGGAGTCTGACCTTCCATTCCGCTTCCACATGCGACAATGGCATGAGATGGTAATAGACGGTATCTATTACGCTCTCGGCCTTGGCGCGGGAGCGGCGGTAATCGCTTGGCTTACGAGCCCCTTATGGGCCATTCCACTCATCTTGCTGGCCGCCTTTTGCCTCTATTTCTTTCGCGATCCGGAACGGGAGATTCCCCCTGGTCCGGTCGCCGTCTCCCCCGCTGATGGTAAGGTGGTCGCCATCCAGCAGGAGTCATCCACGGCCACTCGCATCAGTATTTTTCTCAATATTTTCGACGTCCATGTAAACCGGGCGCCCATTTCCGGGCAAATCGTCGATATTCAATACCAGCGGGGTGAATTCCTCGTCGCCAGCAAGGAAAGGGCCTCCTCGGTTAACGAACAAAACATAGTGACGCTGCAGGGCGAAGGCACGCGAGTTGTGTTCAAGCAGATCGCCGGGCTGATAGCCAGGCGGATCGTTTTTGACAAGAAATTAAACCAACCCGTCGTGGCCGGCGAACGGATCGGCATGATCAAGTTTGGCTCGCGCGTGGACGTCATTCTCGGTCCCGAATGGATGATCACCGCCATACCAGGCCAGCGTGTGCAGGCCGGAGCCAGCATCCTGGCGGTCCGCCAGGAAGAGTAACTGATGGCGAAACTCGATTTCATGCCGCCGCGTTCGAAGGACCGGCGCCCCAACAGAGCTGCCTACGCCCTTCCCACCATGTTCACGGCGGGAAATATCTTTCTGGGCTTTCTGGCGATACTGAAAGCTTTCGAAGGTGCGATCGCCGCAAAGACCGGTGGCCTCGGCCCGAACGCTGACTTTGAAGCCGCGGCGCAGATGATCGGCGCGGCTGTGGTACTTGACGGTCTCGACGGCCGTATCGCCCGCATGACCAATACCGTCAGCGACTTCGGCCGTGAGATGGATTCCCTCGCCGATGCCATCACATTTGGCCTGGCGCCGGCTATCCTGGCTTTCGCTTGGGGGCTCTACTTCGTCACCAGTCCCCTGCCGTTCCTCCGGGAGCACCTGATGCGCGGCGGCTACTTCGTCTCGTTCCTTTTCCTGCTTTGCGGTGTGGCCCGGCTGGCCCGGTTCAACGTGCAGACCAACCCCATTCCGAAAAACCCCGGACGCCCTGACCGCAAGTACTTCGTCGGCCTGCCCATTCCCGCCGCCGCCGGGATGGTGGTAGCGGTGATTTACGCCGCCGGTAGCGATCCGCTGCGGTCCTGGGGCTGGTCGATGGCCTGGATGGCGCTGCTCTCCCTCCTCTCGTTTCTCATGGTCTGTACCTGGCGCTACTATAGCTTTAAGGACCTGAATCTGCTGCGTCCGCGGTCTCCTCTTACCATCATTCTCTTCAGCAGCTTCATCTACCTCATCTGGGCCTATTCGCAGGCGACGCTGCTGGGCATCGCGGTCCTCTACGTCGGCAGTGGAATTGTTACCAGGATTGCAGGAATTGTACGCCGCATTCTCCGGCCCGCGGAGCCAAAGGTCTCCTGATTCATGATTAATCACGATGTTTGCATCGTTGGCGGCGAATCGCTGCTTGGCCGTGAGCTTCGCGACCAGTTGGCCGAGACCAAGTTTCCGGCGCGAGTTAAGCTGATTGGCGCCGATGAAGAAGGCGCGAAGGTTCTGAGCATTCAGGACGGCGAACCTGTAGTCATCACCGAACTCGACGCGGACGTCCTGGAACGTTCCAGGGTGGTGTTTCTGACCGGTTCTCCGCTTTCGAGCCGCAAGGCGCACGGGCTCGTACTGGAATCGGCGTCGAAACCGGAGATTATTGATCTCACGGGAGCTTTGGAAGATCAGCCGAATGCCCGCCTGCGCGCACCCATCCTGGAAGCGGAAAATTACAGTGTGCCCGCGGGCGCCATCCATGTGATCGCACATCCGGCGGCGACCATGTTGGCGCAGATATTCCGGCGCATTCACCGCCACTACCCTATTCTTCATTCCGTGGTGCAGATCTTCGAACCGGCCAGCGAACGCGGATACGCCGGTCTTACGGAGTTGCAGAAGCAGACCGCCAGCCTGCTGGCCTTCAAGACGCTGCCGAAGGAGGTCTTCGACGCCCAACTCAGCTTCAATATGCTGCCACGCTACGGCTCGGATGCGCCTGTCCAACTGGAGGACATTGAGCACCGCATCGACCGGCACCTGGCCAGTCTTTCGCACAACGCGCCGGTGCCTTCCATCCGCCTCTCTCAGGCTCCGGTATTCCACGGCTATAGCTGCTCCATCTGGTTGGAATTCGAAAATAACCCAGGGTCGGTAGCGGTTTCAGAGGCGCTTGCCTCGGCGCAGATCGAGGTGCGCGGCGCCGATTTAGAACCGCCCAGCAACGTCGGCTCCGTCGGGCAATCCGGCGTCACCGTGGGCCTGCTGGAAACGGACCGCAACCACCCCAAAGCGATGTGGATGTGGGCAGTGGCGGATAACTTCCGGGTGGCGGCCGACTCCGCTATGGATGTCGCCCGCCAGTTGTTATGAAATATCTCGCGGCCATCATGGCGCTGGCGTCTGCCGGCTGCGGCTATCATGTCTCCGGTCACGCCGACCTGCTACCCTCCACCATCAAGACAATCGCGATTCCGGCGGTGGCCAATGTGACCAACCGCTACAAGCTCTCAGACCGGCTGGCCTCCGCGCTGACCCGCGAGTTTATCAGCCGCACGCGCTACCAGGTTGTGACCGACCCGTCCCAGGCGGACGCGATACTGCGGGCCGTCGTCGTCAATTATTTTTCCTACCCCGTTGTGGTCGATCAAAAGACCGGACGCGCCAATTCCGTCCAGTTAAGCGCCTTCCTCCAGGTCAACCTGACAGAGCGGGCCACGGGGAAGGTACTGTTCACCAGGCCGAGTATGGAAGTCCGCCAGCGGTACGAGATCAGCGTCGACCAGTTGCAGTACTTTGAAGAAAGCGACATGGCGCTTGATCGCGTAAGCCGGGAAGTAGCCAGGTCCGTGGTGGGCGCCATTCTCGAAGCCTTCTAAATCCATGACACCGGACGAATTCCTGAGATCCATCCAGAAGCAGCCTCCGGCCCCGGCGTACCTCATCCTGGGGCAGGAGGCATGGTATCGCGAACAGTGCCGCAAGGCGCTGATCGAGCGGGCGCTGCCGCCGGAGGACCGCGAGAACGGCTTCACCCGCTACGATCTGGACGACACCGAACTCAGCGTGGTGATGGACGATGCGCGATCTTTTTCCCTGTTCGCCGCGAATCGCCTGATTTGGGTGAGTTCGGCCGAAGGTGCTCTTCCCCGAACCAGATCCGCCGCAACCGAAGCCGATGACTCCGGCGAGGGAGGCGGCAAAGGGGACGCGGCCTTGCTTGCCGCCTATCTTAAGAATCCGGTTCCGGGGACGGTTCTGGTCTTCGAATGTTCCCGCTACGATTTCGAGGGGGATGACAAGGCAAAGCTGGCGCGCGTGCAGAAATTCTACGCCGCCATCCCATCGCAGATCGAATGTCAGCGCTTCACCGGAGCCGCTGCGAGAAAGTTGGCTCTGACCCAAGCCAAGAGAACCGGCTTGCAGATAGGCGACGACGAGATTGACCTGCTGATCGAAATCCTGGGCTCCGACGCATCGCGCATTGCGACCGAAATTGAGAAGCTGTCCCTTTATGCCGGCAGCGAAAGGCGGGTCACCGCGGAGGACGTAGTGAGTCTGGTGCCCAACGGCCGCGCGACGACTATCTTCGCGCTCGTTGCCGCTATCGGCCGCGGGGACCGCGCCGGTTCATTGGATGCGCTCGACATTCTGGTTCGCGAAGGGGAGTACCTGCCGCTGGCCCTGACATTCCTGGCGACGCAGTTCCGGCTTGCGCTGGTGGCCAAGGAAGCGGGCCTAACCAACGTAGGGATGATTCAGTCGCACTTCACGAAATTGGGGACGCCGATGTGGCGGTCTCGCGCAGAGCAGGTGCAGCAGACGGTCGCGGCCTTCCCCGCGGCAAAGATGAGGAAGGCAATTCAGAAGATCTTCGAGACAGACCGGGCGTTGAGAGACACTCGTCCTGATGATCGGACGGTGATGGAACAGTTTGTGTTGGGCCTGACTTAAGCTCGCGCTTAGGCAGCGAGAGCTTTGAGCCGGAGCGTAAGGCGGGACTTGTAACGAGCGGCCGTGTTCTTCTTGATAATGCCCCACTTAGCTGCCCGATCAACCAGCGAAAACGTCGCGGGGAGAGCAGCCGTGGCGCCCTTTGCATCTTTGCCTGCGATCAAACGGCGGAACGCACGAATCTGGTGGCGCACGCGCGATTTCCGGAGCCGGTTGATTTCCGTCTTCCGTTCTGTCTGCCGGACCCGCTTCTCAGCGGAAACATGATTTGCCATCTACTTGTAAAAACCTAACCTTCGCAAAGTTTTGCTCTCTAGCAGGATACCGCACCGGCGGGCTTGGCTGCAAATCCGGGTAGTGTCCTAATGTTGCGTTAAACATTTCTTCCATTTGGGCCGGAAGCTCAAGGCGCTGTCTATAGCTTCATAGAGAACGCGTCAGCGGGCGTTTGAGTGAACAGTGGGAGCGTCCCTGTTTTATGGAAGGTTTGGAGTTGATGCTCGACGGTACGATTAAGCTTATTTGCCTGTTGCGTAAACTTAAGGGTCACCAGCGCATCGTCAAGGTGAAATTGGCTCACCAGAAAATGGTCTAGGGCCTCAATATCAAAAGGGTCGAGAGAGTTGGCGGGGAAGTCTTTAAGGTTGAACGTCACGATCGTCTGCGCAGAGCATCTAATGGCAGCCGCGAGGACGTGACGATCTTTTGGATGATTCGTTAGCTGATTTTCAAGGATTTTGTAGTTCTCAACCCAGGCCTCTGGAAATGCCTTGCGAAGCTCATTTTGCAGATGCTGTGTCTGCTCCGAGGTTTTGTTGAGCTTCGTTTGGAGAACGCGAAGTGTTTCAGTGATGATGTCATCGCTCCATTTCGGAACAAAGAGACGAGGTGTTTCCGCTAGCCGGAGGAGCGTATCCCGCAATGCTCCTCCGGCCATCACGCAAGCATCTAACACCACCAGATAGTCTTTGTTCATTCATCTTCGGTGGGTACATATATTTTGTCGTAGGTTCCATCCTCGACATCCCGCAACGCCATCTCCCCTAAGATCCTATTGCGATTCTTGTCCCGTTTCTCCCGATAGGCAATCAAGTCCTTTAAGTAGATCCTTCTATGCGTCCCGGTTTTATGATGGGGAATCTCTTCGTTTGTCAATAACCCTACCAGGAACGGTCGCGAGACGCCGAGCATGTTCGCTGCCTGTTGGGACGTCAACTCCTGCATGATCGGGGATACGGAAACAGCTCTACCCTGGCTCATGTGTGAAATGACTTGACGTAGGACATTGTAAATTGATTCCGGTATGGTAATAGACTCTCCATCCGGCCCAACCAAGGCCGCTGCCTTTTGAATTGAAAACAGCCTATAAAGCTCTTTAATTTCAATGGTTTCCGTTTCTTTTGGCTGAACTAGTTGCACTGAGGCTGCGGTTTCCATTTGTTTAGACCTCCCCCTTACACACCTTTTGGACGCGCGCTCTAACTTAAAGCAATATTCGAAATAATCGAAAAAAACGAATCAGCTCAAGCATACGTCGGGAGCGGGGATAGTGTCAAGTTCTGATTCCCTCAGGCCCGGCGGTATGAGCCCTGTCACCGAGAGGGCGAGACACGGCGGGTTGAAATTAACTTGAAAATCGAAAGCAAATCGTAATATGAATTATGCTTGAGGAAGATAGCAGGAAATCAGCTTATGAGCCAAACGATCCAGATTTCCGAAAAGGTTGCCTCTCTTCTATCCAAACAGGCGGCTGCCCATGGGAGGAGCTGGGATTGAAGAGCTTGCCATTGAGAAAGCTCGGGCCGAAGGCACAACACGAGACGCCAAAACCCAAGCTGCAGCCGAAAGAATTCTAGAACTACAGAAGAACGTCAAACCCGATCCTGAAGGGTGGACTAACCGCGACTACATCGATCACGGCCGCCGCTAGATGGCTCGTCATCGATGCGTCAGTCGCTGCCGCGTGGTGCTTTCCTGACGAACGACTGATTACACCAATAACGTTTTGTGGCTCGTAGGGCAAACCATCGACCCGATTGCGCCTGACTCATGGGCCTACGAAATTCGGAACACTATTCTGATGGGAGCGAAACGCGGGCGCGTCACCAAAGACGGGGCGCACACGCTTCTGGTCTTCGTGCGGGATCTTGACGTACAGCTCACACGTCCTTCTCCACATGACACTGTTTTCAGCCTCGCAGAGAGTCATGGGCTAACTGTTTACGATGCGACCTATCTTGACCTTGCGATTCGCGAGGGGGGTACCGCTGGCGAGCTTGGATACGGTCCACCTAGCCTTTAGTTGGTTTAAGGTTTTCTGTTACTCCACCCGAATACTAAACGGCATCAACCGCATCATTCCGCCCCGCGCCCAAGCCTTGTAGTCCAACCCGCCCAGCAATGCCTTGATCCGTGCATCCACGCCACTGTCGGTTGACATCCTCATCCACTGCTCAAAGATATTCCGTTTCCCCGGATACGGAACCAGTTGAATCTTCTCGCCCTCCGCGATATTCGCCCGCTTTTTCACCATCTCAATCGCTTTGTCGATCCCGCCCAACTCGTCAATCAGGCCGTTATTTTTCGCCTGCGATCCCAGCCACACACGGCCCTGTGCCAGCGGCTCCAGTTCGTCGTACTTCTTCTTTCGCGCTTCCGCTGCCTTGGACACAAATCCTACGTAAAACTCATCCAGCGAATCCTTCAGCTTCTTCTTCCCGGCCTCGGTTAGAGGATGGTAGTCGGTGTCGAGGTCGGCGTTCTTTCCCCGCGTCATGATCTCTTTCGTGACCCCCAGCTTGTCATAGAGACCCCGGAGATTCAGCTTCCCATACACAATCCCGATGGACCCCGTGTAGGTATTGGGATACGCGATAATCGGGTCACCCGTCATGGCCACGTAATAGCCTCCGGACGCAGCAAGGTCAGACATCGAAATCACCAGCGGCTTCTTCTTACTCAGCAGCTTCACTTCGCGCAGCATTTCATCGGACGCGATCGCATCGCCGCCGGGTGAATCCACGCGCAGGATCACGCCCCGAATGTCCGGGTCGCTGCCCACTTTGCGCAGCAGCTTGATGAACGGGCCGGAAACGAAACCTTCGTCGCTGCCAATGCCGTTACCCTCTTCGCCGCGGCTGATGGTTCCGTCTCCCACCAGCAGCGCAATCTTTTTCTTCCCCTCTACGCCAAGCGGCACACCGGAAATCTTCGCGTACTCGGAATGCGCCAGCTTCGTCAGCTCCGTTTGCTTCAGCCGGTCCTTCATCTCGCCATAAGCTTCGTCTTCATACAGCAGAGCGTCCACCAGCCCGTGCTTCAGAGCCTGTTTGGCTGTATAAGGACCATCGTCCAGGATGGCCCGCATTTGTTCCGGCGTCTTCTTCCGCGCGGCAGCGAAAGTCTCAATCATGTGGCCGTAAAGACTGTCGAGGATCGAATCCATTACCTCGCGGGTGGCTGGACTCGCCGCCGTCTGCGTGAACATATCGCCGAAGTCCTTGTACTTCCCGACATGATAGACTTCCACGTTCACGCCGAGCTTATCCAGCGTTCCTTTGAAGAACGTCAACTCCGCACGCAGCCCCTTCATGTCGAGCATGTCTTCGGGAGCCATGTAAACACGGTCAGCCGCGGTGGCCAGATAGTATTCTCGCGTCTTCGGATATTTGAGATAGGCGATCAGCGGCTTGCCGGACTTCTTGAACTGCAGCAGATCGTCATGCATCTCCTGCAGTTTGGCCCAGCCGGCATCCACACCTTCGGGCATCAGGATCACGGCCTTGATCCGCGAATCCGCGGCGGCGTTCCGCAGCATCGCCCAGACGTCTCGAACCGTGACCTTGGCAGGTTCAGCGAGAAAGGGGATCGGAATCTCGACTCCCGGCTTTTCCGGGATCTCGCCCCTCAACTTGATGATGAGCGTGGACCCGTCGGAAACAGATGGCGCGCGCTCGCCAAGCCGGGCGAGCGAAAATATAAATATCAAAACCGATAGACCGGCCAGCAGCAGGCCGGCGACGAGACCGATCAAAAACTTTTTCATAGATTTTCCGGAGCCGGCTCGCCGGTTAAGCGAACGTGATGCCCAAATCAGCGCCTACTTTCAGGATATGCCGCTTGCCCTCTTCATATTGATCGGCGCCTTTGAGATGCTCCAGTAGCAAAGGAGTTTCAATTGGCATTTTCGCAAGCTCCCCGAGGTAGGCCCTGTAATCCATTTCTCCGCGCCCCGGAATCACCTCGGCGAAGTGCAGGTTATATCCATCGGGCACCCAGGCCAAGTCTTTGGCATGGCAGGAAAGCACCCACGGTCCGAGTTTCTGGAAACATTCCCGGATGTAGGCGCCGTTATTGTAAAACTTCTCAGGGGAGTCGATCCCGTTGCACACATCCAGGTGAACGCCGAACGACGTGCGGTCCACCGCTTTGATGAGTTGCAGGTAGCCATCCAGGCCGCGCGGTTGCAGCCCTACCTGCATCTCAATGCTGAACTTGGTCCGCATGGGCTTGATCGCGTCAATCACCTTACGGCAGTTCTCCACTGTGGCGTCGAACGCCTCCCGCGTATAGTTTTTTGGATGCAATCCATACCATGCGGTTGCATTGTACGACCCGGCAATATCGACGCAGCAGCGGGCGGCGACTGCCTCGGCTAAGGCCAGGCGGTCAGTGACATACTTCAGATTCGCGCTGCGCTTTTCAGAATCCGGGTCCAGGAGATTGACCCAGGCGCCCACTTCGGCGATCGCCACGTCCTGGCCGGCAAACGCCTTCGTAATGGCGCGGACGCGATCCGTGTCGCCGGCGGTGGCCTTGGGGCAGGTTGCGGCGCTATAGCCCAGCCTTCGATGCTCGCGGGCGAGTTCTTCGGGGTCGTCCGACTGCAGAAACACCGGTCCGCCCAAACGGATACGGCGTCCGGCTGCCTTCAGAAGAGGGGCCATTGTTAATGCGCTGAGGAGTGTCCGGCGGGTAAGTTCCACTACACAGTTACACTACACCAAACGAGGAAATGGGCGGTAGCGCGGACAGGAACGTCCGCGCTACCGATACTCCTAAAACAGAAAACGCAAGCCGAATTGCACGTTGCGGTCCGCGCCGCCCAGTACAATCTGGCCAAACTGCGCGTTGGTGAGGTCCGTGGTGGCGCCTCTGGCTTCCAGTTGCGGATGGTTGAAGATGTTGAACATCTCCGCCCGGAATTGCACGTTGTACTTTTCCTTGAACTTGTTGTTCTTGATCAGCGAAAAGTCGGTGTTGATTCGACGCGGGCCACGCAGGTTCGGTTGGCTTAGCGAATCGGTCGGTATGGTATACGGCGCCGCCGTCTGGAAGGCCGTGGTATCGAACCAGTGACTCAACGTCTGGCCCGAACTAAGAACGGGACTCTTCACCCGGTCGGCCCGGCCGCTGGTCCCAACGAAGTTGAGCAACCGCGTCTGGTCAGGAGCGGTGATCAGTAGCGGACGGCCGCTCTGGAATACAGAGATACCGCTCGCCTCCCAGCCGCCCAGGACCATGGCGCCGAGTCCGGAAGACAGGAACTGCTTGCCCTTCCCGAATGGCACATCGTAGATATAGCTGAATACCAGCCTTTGCGGAACATCGTTCGCTTCAATGGAACGGTTGTATTTTGCGTTGTACAGCGAGTTCGAAGGTCCCACAACCCAGGTGTTCGATTGGGCGGTGTCGGCAATCGTCTTCGAGAGCGTATATGCCATTGTGAGCATCAGCCCGTGAGAGGCCTGCTTCTGCACTCTGGCGATAAAGCTGTGATAGTTCTGGTTCCCGTATGGATCGCGGAAGATCAGCACATCGCCGTATTGCGGATAGGGCCGCAGGGCCTGGGCCAGAGTGATGTTCTGCGTGCTGACCGGGCCCGTGGTGATCTTTCCGAAATAGGGATTCGGCACCAGCGACGTCAGGGCCGAGCCGTATTTCAGAATGGCCGGGTCGTCCATGTTGTGCTGCCGGTTCCAGTAGGCGTGAGTTACTTTGGATCCCACATAACCGATTTCCGCCAGCAGGGTATCCGTTACTTCGCGCTGGATGTTGAAGGTCCAGTTGCTGAGATAGGGCTTCTTGCGGTCGAGCAGGTCGGCACGAATGTTCTGGCCCACGAAATCGGTGTCGCGCGTCGGCTGCTGAATTCCAGTGGTAAACGCGTTCACCCACGACCCGCCGGCGGGTGGCGTGTTCGGGTAGACGGAGGGCGGTCCAAGAGATCCCTGCACCGAAACGAATCCGCCATTACCGAAGTCGGTCGCCGCGGCGTTTACGCCGACGAACGAAGCGTAGAAAATGGCTCCGGCCACGCGAACCACGGTCTTGCGGTCAAACTGGTACGCAATCCCCACCCGCGGTGCGAAATTGAAATACTGCGGGTTCGATTGGTATCCGCCCGGCTTGATGAACTTGAAGACGCCTTTCAGTCCCGTAACGGGCTCTATGCCTTCCGGATCGAAGTATCCGATCTGGCCGAACTTCTCGGCGTACGGCGTAGTGTATTCCCAGCGCAGGCCCAGGTTCAGCGTGAGCTTGCTGGTGACGCGATAATCGTCCTGGAAGTAGAGGCTGTAATATTTCTGATACAGGAAGAGCTGAGGCGTGATGGTGAGCGTACTCTGTACCGGCGTTCCCAACAACAAACTCGCCAAACCATTTCCTGAATTCAGCGTGGTTTGCGTCGGGTCCGGGCCTTGCGTGTAGGCACGGTCGAAATTGAATTGTCCGGCAGAATACTGAGAGTTGTAAGCATTCAGCTTGATCAATTGCAGATCGGTTCCCATCTTCAGGGTCTGGCGGCCCTTTACAAAGGTGAGATGATATTGTGCCTGCCAGGTGTCTTGCGGGTTCAACGTGCGGGTGGCGCCGCCGAGGGGATCGAAATCATTCGGCGAAGAGCCCGTAACGCTCAGACCGGCGCCCGAATTGTAGGTCTGTACGTTGATTGCGGGAAACTGCTTGTACAGCACGTTGTTAGTTAGCGGCGCACCGAAGCCTACCGAAGCCAGGTCGAAACCTTGACTCACCGGGAAAGTATTGAATTGAAGCCTCGTATAGCTGATGCGCGCTTCCCCGATGATGTTCGGTGAAAACGTGGAAGTCAGGCTGATCATGGCTTGGGTGCCTGGGTTGGAAGCAACCGATCGGGACGCGAACGCGAGGCCTGGCAGCGTACTGTAGTTGGAATACGGAGCGTAGCCGACTCGTCCAAAAATATGATGCTTCTCCGTGATCACGTGATCGACGCGAGCGAAGTAGTTGTCGGTGTTTGTCACGCTCTTGCCCGTGATGAGGTAGTTATTGATGCCCTGCAACCCGACTCCCGGGCGGTTTGGCTCCGGATAGTAGGTGACTACCTTGCTTGAAATATTGTTGATGCGCAGCGTGGGAATCACATTACCGGGAAACGGATCGCGAATAAAAAATCCAGGCCGGCTGGGATCGGCGCGGGTTGTGGACGGGTCGTAGATCACGTCCTGCTTTCCATTCCTGTCGAAGGTTCTGGAAAAGTCGCCGGACCGCTCGAGCGCGGTCGGAACCGTGGCCAGAGCCTGATCCGGCGCGCCTTGCCTGGTGCCTTCGTAGTTGAAGAAGAAAAAGGTACGGTGCTTGATGATGGGACCACCGATGTTGCCGCCGAAGACGTTCCTCTGAAACAGGGTCTTGGGAACATTGTTGCGGTTATTCTGCCACCCGTTGGCATTTAAGTGATCGTTGCGCAGAAACTCGTAGCCGGTGCCGTGAAATGTGTCGGTCCCGGACTTCGTGGCAATGATCACGATGCCGCCGATGGCGCGGCCAAGGTCTGCCGCATAGGTTGTGGTTTCCACCTTAAACTCTTGAACGGCCTCAACCGGTATGGAGTAGGAAGTGCCGCCCTCCGTCGTTCCGCGGCTTTCTGCGCCGTCGATCAGCAAACCGTTCTGCTGCGCGAGGCCGCCGCCCATCTGGGCAGTCGAAGAGACGCCCACGTTGCCGCCGCCATTGGATTGCTGTCCGCTGGTGGGAATCACCCCCGGAGTCAGCGCCGCCAGCGCCAGCGGATTCCTTGCCAGCAGCGGTAGTTCCATTACGGGCCGCCCGGCCACAACATTACCGAGGCTTGAACTTTGTGCTTCCAATTGGACTGCCGATGCGCTTACCTCAACGGATTCGGAAACTGTTCCCACCTGCATCGCGATGTCGACTGTTGCCGTCAGCCCGGTGGTCAGCGGAATGTTGGAGATCTTGGAGGAGCGGAATCCGCTCTTCTCCACGTTGATTTCATAGGTGCCCGGCTTCAGTGCGCGGATGTAGAAAAGACCGGAGGAATTGGTAGTGGTGCGTACGGCCACGTTGGTTTCAGTATTGCGGATGGTGACTTGTGCATCCTCAACAACTGCTTTTGAAGTGTCGGTTACGGTTCCTGCTACATTAGCTTGTTCTCCTTGTCCAAAAGCGAACTGTGCCGTTAGAACAAAGAATAGATAAAGTGTTCGAAGACTGGGTCGAAACATAATTAGCCCCTTATGTGCCGATGCTAGCAGAGGTTCAGTCAAGAAACTACGGTAATTGGGCTCGTCGCGCGGCGCAAGACGTTCGCCGTCCCATTAGCGGGACCACCCGGAGTGGCCGCTCAGGTAGACTGGAAACGTTTCATGTTTATCGCGGTATTCATGCTCGCACTCCTGGCGGAAACGGCCTGGTCCGCACAGACCCTGCCGCAGTTGGTCACACAGGGCAAAGAGCGGAAAGCGGCGGGCGACGCGACTGGAGCGTTGCAGGCATTCGAACAGGCCGCCGCACTAAGCCCCACATCCGCGGTTATCCAGGACGAAATCGGCTTCCTGAAAGCCGTCCTCGGCAGGCAGGATGAGTCCATTCCATACTTTGAACGCGCGTTGCATCTGGACCCCTCCTACGCGCCCGCTCATTTCCATCTCGGTGTCTCGCGCTGGCTGAAAGGCGATCCCGATCAGGCCATCTCCTCTTTGCGGCAGGCTGCCAAACTCGATCCAAAAAACGTGGATTTTCGTTACCGTCTGGGTTCTATGCTCTACGACGTCGGAAATGATGGCGAAGCGCTGCCGGAATTGCAGGCGGCGGCCAACCTGGATGCACGGCGCGCGGAGGTATGGAACCAGCTTGGCTTGGTAGAACAGCGCCGCGGTGCGCATGAGGCGGCACGGGACGCCTATCGCCGGGCCGTGAAGCTGATGCCGTCCGAGATCAAGTATCGAAACAATCTGGGTTTCGCTCTGGTGGATACCGGCGCGGCCGCGGACGGAATCGCGGAGTTTCAGACAATCTTGCGGCAGGAACCCGGGAATCGCGCCGCACAAATCAACATCGGCTATGCCTGGCTACAAAAGGGTGATTATGACCGTGCGATCGAGCAGTTTCGCCGGCTTCTTGCGAAAGACTCAAACCTCCCTGTCGTCCACTACGATTTGGGCTTGGCGTTGAAACAGAAAGATCAGTTGGAGGAAGCGCGAAATGAGTTCCGCGAGGCTCTGCGGCTGGATCCCGACATGGTGGAAGCTTACTACACGTTGGGGATCGCCGCATGGCAGGACGCCGATTTCGATCAGACCATCGATGCCATGCAAAACGCGGTGAAGCGAAAACCGGGCTATGCAGAAGCGCACTACATGCTGGGCACCGCATTGAAGCAGAAGGGCGAACTCGCCGCCGCAGCCGCCGCCTTAAAAGAAGCGATCCGGTTAAACCCGGACACGCCGGGCCCTTTCAACACACTGGCCCAGGTGCAGCAGACCCTCGGCGATCGCGAAGGAGCAAAACGCTTGTTCGCACAGGCCGCGGAAGTGAAGCGGAAGGCGGAAGCCCAGCAAGCCCGCCGGTTGGGAACCATGGGTCCGGCCGCTCCTTCCATGCCGAACCCAAAACATTGAACCTACTTCGCCGCCCCCGTGCCCTCGACAATCGTGACGATCCGGTTCACCGTCAAGCCGTCAAGTTTATCGACAATCCCGCTGGGCCATCGAACCTCAATATCGGCGCTTTCCGCTTTCCCAAGCCCGAAGTGAATTCGAAAATCGCTTTGTGACAAGTAGCTGCCGCCGCTACGAACTTCGTCCATTTGCCGGTGTGGTTTGCCGGCGATCACTGACGTGCAGATCACTCGGGCGCCAATGCCGGTTCGGTTCGATTTCGATCCCACTACTTTTATCTTGATCCAATTGTTCTTTCCCGTGGAATCGCAGCGCAGCAACTGCGGAACATCGTTGATGCAATTGACCAGGGCGTCCACATCACCGTCGTTATCAAAGTCTCCTGTAGCCATTCCCCGGCCGCTCACCTTTTCTAAGATGCCGGGACCCAGTTCCTCTGAAACCTCCTGGAAGCGCCGGTTACCCAGATTCCGATACGCCACCTTTCGCTGGCGATAGCCGGACTCCGCCGCATTCTCCCCAATCTCCGGATACACATGCCCGTTGCACAATAGAATGTCGGCCCAGCCGTCGTTATCGAAATCGAGGAAGCTGGCGCCCCAGCCCAGGAATCGCGTGACCTTTCCCAAACCGGACTGAAACGTCTCGTCCTCGAAAAATCCGTTCCCGCTATTGTGATAGAGGCTGGAAGTGTCGCCCGCAAAGTTGGTCTTCACTACGTCGAAATTTCCGTCGCAATCGTAGTCGGCAACCGACACTCCCATGCCGGCCTGCGGCTTGCCGTCGGCGGAGTAAGCGACACCTGCCTCAACCGCGGAATCCGTGAACGTCCCGTCGTGATTGTTTCGGTAAAGCGCCGACGAACTCGAATCATTCGCCACATAAATATCGGGCCAGCCATCATTATCGAAATCGGAGACAACTACGCCCAGTCCATACGTTCCTGCGGTTTTGAGGATTCCGGCGGCCTCTGAAACGTCCGCGAATGTTCCGTCGCCGTTGTTGCGGAAGAGGATATTCTTACCGCCCTGCAAGCCCGGTGGACCGCATGCCACCAATAAGCCTTTGTATTTACAGGGGCCGGATTCCGGCAAAGGTGCGGTCTTGGGGTCGAAATCGATATAGTTCGCGACAAAAAGGTCGAGATATCCGTCTTTGTTGTAGTCGACGAAGGCGCAGCCGGTGTTGTGGCGCTTCAGCCCGCTCTTGGTCCTTGTGGTGACCCCGGCCTTTGCGGCGACGTCCACGAACTTTCCCTTGCCCAGGTTCTTCCATAGAGAGCAGTCGCCCCAGTAGGTGACAAAGAGATCGTCCAACCCGTCGTTGTCGAAGTCGCCAACACAACAGCCGGCGCCCCAGCCAGTCCGCGCAATTCCGGCCGCCGCCGTCACGTCAGTGAACGTTCCGTCCCGATTGTTTTTGTATAACCGGCTAACGGGCGCCTCGCCGGCCGGCCATTTCGCTTCAAAACGCGTTCCGTTCACCAGAAAAATGTCGAGCCATCCGTCATGGTCGTAGTCGAAAAATGCCGCGCCGCAGCCGGTAGTTTCCAACAGATACTTGTTGCGATTCTCGCTCCCGTAGACTGATTTGGTTTTCAACCCTGCCTCGCGCGCAATATTGACGAACTGAACACCCAGCGGAAGGGCCCGAGCTAGTTGATCAAACGTGAAGACGCTAACAGTACGGCTGAGCGAAGCGATGAAGGTGCGGCGGCGCACGGTCTATTCTACCCCCGTTATCGTGCTATATTTGCGGGTGAAATCTTGTGTTTCCTTTCTTAATCCCCCCACCGCCTGGATGTCAGCACGTGCCTGAATGGACGGGTTGCGGATTCCAGCTCGGTACCTCGCTCGTTCCGGTACTAGCCTATAGCGTCGGGAATTCCGGCTGGACCGACGATTTGACTACGTTTTCCGAGGAGACCGGCGGGGAGAATCACTACATGGATGTCGCCTCCCGCGCCAACGCGTTACAGGCGCTGGCAACATTTGTCACGGTCGAGCGTCCAGTACTTATGGATATCGGCTGCTCCTCCGGCTTTATGCTCAAAGCTCTCAGGCAGAGATTTCCCGCCGCGACCGTTTTGGGTTCGGATTATGTGAAAGGGCCGCTGGTCAGCCTGGCACGCTCTCACCCCGATATCCCCTTGCTGCAGTTCGATTTGACACAATGCCCGCTGCCGGGGGAGTGCGTCGATGGGATTACTCTGTTGAACGTAATCGAGCATATTGACGACGATGCGGCAGCGTTACGGCAGACCTTTCGCCTGCTTCGCCCTGGCGGAGTAGCGGTAATCGAAGCTCCCGCCGGCCCTGGTCTGTACGATGTTTACGATAAACATCTGATGCACTTTCGCAGATACCGTATGCGGGAGCTGTTATCTACCGTAAAATCCGCCGGATTTCAGATATTGCATCGGTCGCATCTTGGCTTTTTCATTTATCCGGCTTTCGCGCTGGTGAAAAAGCGGAATCGGCGGTATTTGCGAGCTGAGCCCGATGTCCAGCGCCGGGTTGTTGCTTCCAGCATTCAAACTGTGAAGGACAACAGCCTGATGCATGCCGTGATGCGCGTGGAAAACGCCATGCGCAGGTTTGTTTCGTATCCCGCCGGCGTTCGATGCTTTGTCATTTGCCGGAAGCCTGCAGGTAGCGCCGTATGACCATGATTGAGCCCGTTGACATCACTTTAATCCTGCCCGCGTTCAATGAAGCAGGAAGGATTCGCGAGACGATCACGCAAAGCGTCGATTATTTGAGGGGCCGAGGACTGAGCTATCAGGTGATCGTTGCCGCCGATGGGGACGATGGGACCCGGGAACTGGTTCGCGAGATGGCGAATTTCGATCCGCGCATCAGCGTCATCGGACGCACCGAGCGGTCGGGAAAAGGGCGCGGCGTGCGCGAAGCGGTGGCGCTGGCGAAAGGCGCAATCATCGGCTATGTAGATGCCGACAACAAAGTGCCGATCAAGGAGTTCGACAAGATCTCTGCGAGCCTCAAAGCCGGATATGAAGTGGTTATCGGCTCGCGGGCGATGACGGCATCCAAAATTGAAAAGAGACAACCACTTTACCGGCAGCTTGGTTCGCGAGGTTTTCGAGTCTTCCTGAGCACCGTAGTGGGCCTGCGCGAGATTGTCGATACCCAATGCGGATTTAAGTTCTTCTCGCATCGCGCGGCGAAGTTGATTTTTTCGCACCAGAAAATCGACGGCTATATGTTCGACGTCGAAATCCTGGTCCTGGCGAATCGCCTGGGCCTGGCGATTGCGCAAGTGCCTATCCGCTGGCGCGACGACGGTGACAGCCGGCTGGAATTGGTCTCCGGAAACCTGCGCAATCTTCTTGATATTTTCCGCATTCGATTTTCCTCGGCTTCGGTAACATTCGCTCAACCGGCTGCCAGGGGCGCGCATTCCAAGTAGACAAGGGCTTAACAATTGAAAACTCTGGTTACGGGCGCTGCCGGTTTCATCGGTAGCAACCTTGTAGATCGTCTTCTGGCAGCCGGGCACACAGTGACCGGATTCGACAATTTCTCCACGGGACGCGAATCGTTCCTGAAGGAAGCCATGCAGTCGCCCGGCTTCCGGTTGGTGCGCGGCAATCTTCTCGACACAGCCGCCATCGCTGCCGCCATGGATGGCGCGGATATGGTATTTCATCTCGCCGCCAACGCGGATGTCCGTTTCGGCACAAACCATCCCACGAAAGACCTGGAGCAGAATACCATTTGCACGTCGAACGTCCTGGAGGCGATGCGCGCCGTGGGGACCAGAAGAATTGCCTTCTCTTCCACCGGCTCGGTTTATGGAGAAGCTGCCGTTTTTCCCACTCCTGAGAATGCGCCGTTTCCGGTGCAGACCTCGCTCTATGGGGCATCCAAACTAGCCTGTGAAGGCCTGATTGCCGCCTACTGTGAAGGGTTCGGATTCACGTCCTACATCTTTCGCTTTGTGTCCATTTTGGGAGAGCGCTATACGCACGGCCATATCTACGATTTCTACCATCAGTTGCTTACTGATCCGGCTCGCCTGAAGGTGCTGGGGAACGGGCGGCAGCGAAAGTCTTATCTCTACGTGCAGGACTGCGTCAGCGCCATCCTCACCGCCGTCGAAAAGGCCGGCGCGAAAGTGAACATCTTCAATTTGGGTACGGATGAGTACTGCGAAGTGAACAATTCCATCTCATGGATTGTCGAACATCTTGGTCTCAAGCCGGACCTGGAGTACACCGGGGGCGACCGGGGGTGGATTGGCGACAGCCCCTTCATTTTTCTCGACTGCCGGGAAATCCGGGGCCTCGGATGGAAACCGCTGCTTTCCATCCGCGAGGGTGTACTTCGCACGGTCGATTTCCTCGCCGAGAATCCGGACCTCTAAGTCGGTCCCGTGAACGTGTATTCGACGTATTTCCACCCGCTGCTCAACAGGGTCCAGAGGCGGACGTAAATGGGTCGGCTGCCTCCCGGGATGTTGCTCACCGTTTGGGCTGTAGATGCATTAAAGGTGCCCGCGAAGAGATCCCCTGCCCCCGGTTGAACTCCAACGTCCAGCCAATAGCTGGATGCGCCCGTGTTGCTGCGCGTGAAGGTGACCGATGAAGCCGTCAACTTGGACGTAGGTTCCGGACTGACGAGGTATGACTTCGGATCCTCAACCGTCGCCGCACTGTATGTATAGTCATTCGATTGCCAGACACCGCCGATCAGGCTCCAGAGCCTGATGTAAACCGTACTGCCGTTCAGCGGAATGCCGGCGACCGTCTTCGATGTGAGAGTGGCGGCGGCGCCCGCAAGGAGGTTGGTTCCACCAAACGTGGTCCCGGCATCCAGGCGGTACGAACTTGCCCCGGAGTTATTCCAGAGGAAGCGAATGGTCGAGCCCGTCAGCTTATAGGTCGGCTCGGGGCTGATGATTACGGCCTTAGGATTTTCCGTCAGCGCCGCATTGTAAGTGTAGTCGTTAAACTGCCACCCGCCGGAGAAATAGCTCCACAGCCGCACGTAGATTGTGCTGCCATTTAACGGGAGCGCGCTGAGTGTTTTCGAAGTGGCGAGGCCAAGATCCGAAGTAAAAAGGTTGGTCTGCCCAAGCGATGTACCCACTTCCAGCCAGTAATCGCTGGCGGTGGTTTGATTCCAGGTGAAAGCGATCGCCGAGCCAGTCAGGGTAGCCGACGGAGTTGGGCTGATCATCACCGCTTTCGGCGAGTTTTGGGCCGCTGCGGTATAGGTGTAATCATTGGCCGACGGAACGCCGCTAATGGTGGTCCACAGCCTGACGTAGATGACGCTGCCGTTTGTCGGAATTCCGGTCACTGTCTTGGAGGTCGCCGTACCGGTGCTGCCCGTCGAGATGTTGGCGCCGCCCACGGTAGTACCGACATCGAGCGCGTATTGTGTGGCGCCGGTATTGGTCCACGTGAATGTGACGCTGGCGCCAGGCAATGTCGACGACGGCGTTGGACTGACCATCACTGCCTTGCTTACCACCGTGGCTGCGGTGTAGGTGTAGTCGAAGAATTGCCACACTCCGGATATGTTCGTGGATAACCGAACGTAAATCGTGCTTCCGTTCACGGGGATGCCGCTGACGGTCTTCGAAGTTGCCGCGCCCACGCTTCCGGTGGTGATGTTGGTGCCGCCAACCGTGGTGCCGACGTCCAGCGCGTACAGCGATGATCCGCTATTGTTCCAGGTGAAAGTCACCGTGGCGCCCGACAATGTGGACGACGGCGCCGGACTGATCATCGCGGCTTTCGTCACAGCCGTAAAGGCTGTGTAGGTGTAATCGAAGAACTGCCAGACTCCGGAGATGCTGGTGGATAGGCGCACATAAATCGTGCTTCCATCCACAGGGATTCCGCTAACCCCCTTCGAGGTCGACGTTCCCACGCTCCCGGTGGTGATATTGGTGCCGCCCACCGTGGTCCCAACGTCGAGCGCATACGCCGTCGCGCCGGTGTTATTCCAAGTGAACGTGATTGTCGCCCCGGAAAGAACGGACGAGGGTGCCGGGCTGATCATGGCGGCCTTGGTTACAGTGGTGGCGGCAGTGTAGGTGTAGTCGAAGAATTGCCATACTCCGGAGATGCTGGTGGATAAGCGCACATAAATCGTGCTTCCGTTCGCCGGGATCCCGCTGACCGTCTTCGACGTCGCCGTACCCACGCTTCCGGTGGTGATATTGGTGCCGCTCACCGTGGTCCCAACGTCGAGTGCATACGCCGTCGCCCCGGTGTTATTCCACGTGAACGTGATCGTTGCCCCGGAAAGAAC